>USHA01000072.1 GCA_900554325.1 uncultured Collinsella sp. | reverse complement strand
TCACGACGGAGGCCACATTAAGTGGCCTCCTGTTCGTGCGGAACTCGCGATAAACTTAACCCCCGCCCCGGAGCCCAGCGGGCAATCATCGTTGTACCTATCACTGATACCAATAAACCGCTTGCATATCGTCTGTTGGCTTGGCACGGTACAATGCTTGTAGCTTTAAATTAATAAATTAGTGGGGTTAATTCATGGCAGAATCTCGTGCGGAGCGTAAGGCTCGTCGTGCTTTGATCGAGGCGGCTGAGGGGTCAGAGGAGAAATCTTCTACGAAATCCAAGTCTTCTAAAGCTGCAAAAAGCAAATCGGCCAAGAGCAGGGCTAAGACCAAGCGTTCTGACTCTCGTCGAGGCGGAGACAAAGCGTCTCAGACTCGCTCCAAGCGTCCGCATAAAGATCCGGTTTCGCCTGCGCGTAAGGCTGTGGATCCCAAGTCTCCCTGTTCCATCATGAGAGCTTGTGGCGGATGCGCGGCGCTCAATCGTCCTTATAAGAAGCAGTTGGCAGCCAAGCAGGCCGCCATGGAGGAGCTTTTTGCTACCCTTTGCGAGCGCGAGGGCATTAGCGTCGACCCCATTCGCGGTATGGGCGTCACCCTGGGCGACCCGGGCAAATATCCTGCGCCGCGCGGTTTTCGCCATAAGGCCGCCACTCCCTTTGCTCCCGGTAAGGAGGGTGCTGTCCGTTGCGGTTTCTTTGAGCGCGGCACGCACAAGATCGTTGCCGTACCCGAGTGTCCTGTCGAGGCACCGGGTGCCCGTCAGATTCTCAACGGCATCGCACGCGAAGCTGAGCGGCTGCATATTCCCGCCTTTAATGAGGACAAGCATCTTGGTTTGCTTCGCTATGCCGTCGTCCGCTGCGGTTGGCGTACCGACCAGGTCATGGTTACGCTCGTGACCGCTCAGCGCGACTTGCCGCATGCGCAGGAGTTCTTTGAGGCTGTCGCCGCACTCAATCCGCACATCGTCACCGTCGCCCAAAACATCAACGGACGTCCCGGCAACGCCATCCTCGGCGAGGAAACCCGCATTGTATATGGCGCCGAGTGCATGCGCGACCAGCTGCTCGGCTGCGAGTTCGATATCTCCCCCACCGCGTTCTACCAGACCAACCCGCAGCAGACCGAGCTGCTCTATCAGCTCGCGATTGACGGCATGGACCTGCAGCAGGGCGACGTACTCATGGATGCCTACTGTGGCAGCGGTACCATCGGTCTTTGCGCAGCTAAAGATGCCCAGAACAAGGGCGTCGGTATTATGCTGCTTGGCGTGGAGCGCAACCACGCCGGCATTGCCGACGCACGTCGTAATGCCGAGCTCAACGGCCTCACCCGCAGCGCTTGGTTTATGGCCGACGATGCCACCGACTACATCCTAGATGCCGCCGACAACAACGAGCGGGTCGATGTCCTTTCCATCGATCCGCCGCGCGCCGGCTCTACCCCCGAGTTCCTCGAAGCTGCCTGCGCGCTTAAGCCGCGCCGCATCACCTATATCAGCTGCAACCCCGTGACTCAAGAGCGCGACCTGCATCAGCTCCTCGACGGAGGCTATCGCCTGCTCAAGATCACGCCCGTCGACATGTTCCCTCACACCGACCACACCGAAACCGTAGCGGTCCTCGAACGCCGCTAACCAACCTCAGTAGATTTTTGGGACAAGAAAGGGGGCGACCCGCCTGGGCCGCCCCCTTCGCTTGGTTTATAAACTCCGCTACATCCCATTGCGCAGATCGCACACGCCGGCTGCCGCCATCTCGCGCAGCAGCGTCTCGCGGTCGCGCGTCACGATCAAATCCAGCGGGAAGTGAATCTCGTCGAGCATCTTGCGCGCGTGATCGAGCTTGCCAATGGCCATGCCAATGTGGGCATCGGTCGACACGCCAATGCCCACGCCCAGCTCGGCGCAGCGCTCGGCAATCTTGCGGCATACGGCCCAATGCTCAGTGTCGACACCGTGTTCAAGACTATGGTTGTTGATCTCAATAATCTTGTGCTTGGCCTTAGCTGCCAACAGCACCTCGTCGATATCGAACGGCACGCCCGAACGCCCCGTGTGGCCCAGCATGAACACCTTGGGGTGCTCCAGGGCATTGATATACATCTCGGTCGTCTGGGCCAGCGTCGCGCCCTCAGCAATCTGCGGATTATGCACGCTTGCAACCAAATAATCCAAATTACGCGTAACCAAATCGAACAGTGAATGCTGACGGCTGTACGAATCGCCGGCGATATCGAGCGTGACAGGAGTGTCCTCGCCAAACAGGCTTCCGTCCAGCGAAACGATATCGGCCTCGGCACCACGCAGCACCAGCACGCCGCTCCAAATGCGCGGCCAGATATCCTGGTTGATAAAGAACTGGTAACTGCGCAGGTCATTGGGGCAAGCCGTAACCATAGAGCTCAAATGGTCGGCAGATCCGAGCACCTGCAGACCACGCTCTGCCGCCCAGTACACATTCTCCTCAATGGTCGAATATGCATGCGCAGAGAACATCGTATGGGTATGAATGTCACAAGAAAGCAGGTAGGGCATCAGGTCTCCTTATCTGGCACGGCCGTCGCTTATATTCATTGTACGCATAGCCTTCGATAGTCGTAAAACCACTCCATCCCAAAGACACAACGTCCATGACAACGGGGTCCGGCTTAACACCAAACCCCGTTTCACGTAAAACATTGTAGGCAGAGCGCTTTACTTTTAACGATACTCGTCCGCCAACTGTTTCCAAGCGGGTAGCGAATTGACAATCGTTTCGTAGCTCACGCAATAGCCCAGGCGGAACCAACCTGGCATACCAAAGCTGTCCGAGGGAACCGCAAGCAACTCATACTTCTTTGCGCGCTCGCAAAACGCATTCGCATCGGGCTCCAACGCTTTCACCCATAGGTAGAACGCGCCATCCGGCTCAACATAGGTGTAGCCATACTCCGCTAGTGCGTCGGTAAGCGCGGTGCGGTTGCGCGCATAGGCCTCGACATCGCTCGGCTCATCGATGCAATCGATGATTACGCGCTGGAAGAGTGCCGGTGCGCATACAAAACCCAGCGTACGGGCAGCGCCCGCAACAGCCGGCATCAGACGGGCAGCCTGCGGATTGGTGTTGGGAACCAAGATCCACCCCACGCGCTCACCCGGCAGCGACAGCGACTTGGAATACGAGTAGCACACGATGGTGTGCTCGTAGATCGAGGGCACCCAAGGCACCTCGGCACCGTACACGATCTCGCGGTACGGCTCATCCGAGATGAGCATAATCGGATTCTCGGGATCGCGCTGAGCGTTGGCCTCGCGCAGAACATTGGCCAGTCGCGTCAGCGTGTCGCGCGTATACACGGCGCCGGTCGGGTTATTCGGCGAGTCGATGATGACGGCCGCCGTCTTATCGCTGATCGCCTTGAGCACGTTGTCCACGCTCAGCTGGAACGTATCTTCATCGGCGAGCGCCTCAACACACGTACAGCCGGCCTTCTCAATCCAAACGCGATACTCCGGAAAGTACGGGGCGATAACAATAACCTCGTCGCCCGGATTCGTAACGGCGTTGAGCGCGCAGGTGAGCGAAGCCGCGGCACCCACCGTCATAAAGACGTCTTTGCCCTCATAGCTCGTGCCAAAGCGGCGGTTGAGCGATTCGGCGACGGCTGCTCGACATTGCGGCAGGCCCGGAGCGGGGGTGTAGCCGTGCAGCTGGTCGCTCGGCAGCTCCAGGGCCTTCTTAATCGACTCAGCCACAGCAGCGGGCGCCGGAACGCTCGGATTGCCCAGCGAAAAATCGAATACGTTTTCCGCACCGATCTGCGCCTTGCGCTCAAGGCCATAGCTAAAAATCTCACGGATGATGGAGCTTTCCGCACCGCGAGCATACATAGTTTCGTTGATCATCTGTTCCCCTTTCGCATAGGCGCTATTGTACGCTTTAGCCGAGCACAGTGCCGCAGCAATGTTGATTGGGGACAGACTTAAATGCGTGAAAACGCTCATTTAAGTCTGTCCCCAATCAACAGACGGCCCCATATCGCTCAAAAGAAAAAGCCTCCGCAGGTTTCCCCGCGGAGGCTTTCGCCACAAAGACTATTTGTCGGCGTCGGTGTCGGCATCGACGACGGCATGGTCATCGTCAGCATCATCGGATGCGGCTTCGGCATCCTCCTGCATGGCCGCCTGCGCAAAGGCCGCGGCATCAGCCGCCAGCTCCTCCTCGCTCATGCGAGGCGCACGCTTCTTGGTCGGCATGCCGGCCGCCTTGGCATTGCGCTCCTCCTTGGCCGCCAGGATATCGCCCTCGCGCTCAAGGTAGGCGTCCCACTCGTTGTCGAGCAGGGCATTCACGGCGTCGCCTTCGACGGTCTCGCGCTCAAGCAGCACCTTGGCCATCAAATCGAGCTGGTCGCGACGGGCATCCAAAATCTCGACCGCACGACGATGGGCCTCACGCATAATGCGCTGGACCTCGATGTCGATGCGGCGCGCCGTCTCCTCGGAGTAATCCTGGTGATCGGCGTAGTCGCGGCCCAGGAATACCTGATGCTGCGCCTCACCAAACACCTGCGTTCCAAGCTCCTCGCTCATGCCCAGGCGCGTGACCATCTCGCGCGCCATCTTGGTCGCGCGCTCCAGATCGTTGCTCGCGCCCGACGTGATGTCGTCGCACATGAGTTCCTCGGCAACGCGACCGCCCAAGAACACGGCAAGCTCGTCGAGCATCTCGTTCTTGGTCTTGAGGAAGTGGTCCTCCTGCGGAAGCTGCAGCGTGTAGCCCAGCGCCTGGCCGCGGCTGACGATCGAGATCTTGTGAACCGGATCGGAGTGCTCCAGGATGTGACCCACCAGGGCATGGCCGCTCTCGTGGTAGGCGATCGTGGTGCGCTCGGCCTCGGTCATCACGCGACCCTTGCGCTGCGGACCGGCAATCACGCGCTCCATCGATTCCTCGACCTCGTCCATCGAGATCACGGAACGATGGCGGCGGGCAGCCAGCAGCGCAGACTCGTTGAGCAGATTTGCCAGATCGGCGCCGGTGAAGCCAACGGTCATCTGGGCGAGCTTCTCAAACTTCACGTCCTCGTCCATCGGCTTGTTCTCGGCATGCACGCGCAAGATCTGCTCGCGGCCCTTCACATCCGGACGGTCAACCGTAACCTGACGGTCAAAACGACCGGGGCGCAGCAACGCCGGATCCAGGATGTCAGGACGGTTGGTTGCAGCGATCAGGATGACCGACTCGCTCTCCTCAAAACCGTCCATCTCGACCAGCAGCTGGTTGAGCGTCTGCTCGCGCTCGTCGTGACCGCCGCCCAAGCCAGCTCCGCGCTGACGTCCCACAGCATCGATCTCATCGATGAAGATGATCGACGGAGCCTGGGACTTGGCCTCCTTAAAGAGGTCACGCACGCGGCTGGCGCCGACACCCACGAACATCTCGACAAAGTCGGAACCCGAGATGCTAAAGAACGGCACGCCCGCCTCGCCGGCAACGGCCTTGGCCAGCAGCGTTTTACCGGTGCCCGGAGGGCCAACCAGCAACACGCCACGCGGGATCTTGGCGCCCAGCTTGCGATAGCGATCCGGATCGCTCAAAAAGTCACGGATCTCCTCGAGCTCCTCGACTGCCTCGTCCACGCCGGCAACGTCTTCAAACTTGACCTTGGGGCGTGTGGCCTCGTTGGTCTTGACGTTGGTCTTGCCAAACTGCATGTTCCTGTTGTTGGCGCCCATCATCTGGCGCATAAAGTAGAACATGATGGCGATAAGGGCGATCGTCGGAAGCACACTCATCGCCAAGTCGCCCCAAAAATCGGGATCGTTGGTGTTGACGATGTACTTGGTATCGGGGTGCTCCGCCATGAGCTCGGCAAGCGAATCGGAGCCGACATAGGTCGAGGAGAAGCTCTTGAGCTCGCTCGTATCGCCCTTGTCCTTCTTCGTCTTCCAGTAATGACCCGTCACGCTTCCGTCTTGAACCGTATAGGTCAGATCTTCGACGCGATCCTGCTTGATGGCGCTCACCATCTCGCTCGTCGCGAGCTTAACGGTATTGCTGGAATTGGCAAAGCCGGAGCCCATGTTAAAGAAGGCGTAGCCCAGAAGCGCGCAAGCCAAAATAAAATACAGCCAGCCCGTACGCGTGGGCTTCTTGCCTCCGGGCATCCCCGGGATCTTAGGCTCCCGGGGAGTCTGGGAATTGTTATCGTTATGGTCGTCGGGCATCTTACGAATAAACCTCCGGTTTCAAAATGCCCAGATACGGAAGGTTACGATAGCGCTCGGCATAGTCGAGGCCGTAGCCCACCACAAAGGCATCGGGGCAATGGGTTCCAACATACTTGGGCGTGATGGCCGAGACGCGGTCCTCAACGTCCTTCCACAGGAAGGCGGCGACCTCCAGAGAAGCGGGCTTGCGGCTCTCGAGGTTCTTCATCAGATACTTGAGCGTCAGGCCCGAGTCCAGAATGTCCTCGACGATCAGCACGTCGCGACCGCGGATGTCGATATCCAGGTCCTTAATGATACGCACGATACCCGAGGACTTCACACCGTCGCCGTAGCTCGAAACAGCCATGAAATCGATGTTGGTCGGCAGCTCGATCTTACGCATCAGGTCGCCCATAAAGACCACGGCGCCGCGCAGGACCGCAATCAGCACCAGATCCTTACCCGCGTAGTCGCGCGTAATCTCCTCGCCCAGGCGAGAGACGATACCGTCGATATCCTCCTGCGTGAACAGAACCTTCTCGATATCCGGATGTTGAGAAGCCATGACAACCCTTTCTTGTGCTTATCGCCCACACACCGCCGTATGGACGCGAACTACACATTCTAGCAGCGCACGGGGTAAATTTACCAGCCCGTGCGCCATCAGCGCGGGAATACCGTCAACGTCGCACAGAATAGCAGGCGCGGGACGCTATTCCGCATCGACCACGCGGAGCAGATATGCCACGCGCGTTGCGGCCGTGCACTTAAAACGCTCGTCCGCGCGAACTCCGGCGACCCACACCACGGCACCCCCCGGCGCCGTCCTCACCATGGGCACGCCGGCGCGCTCGGAAACGGGAATGCGAGCCTCACCTAGCAAGTCGGATACTTTCTTGCTTCGGCCACTCATCCCTAACGGGCACATCACGTCTCCCGGCGCGGGACCGTCCACCCACAGGCGCGCCAATCGCGCCTCGGCAGGGATCTCGCCACGCGAGCCCGCCAGGATCCGCTCACTATCGCTGTCGGCAAAACCCAGGGCAGCCGCGTCTACCAAAGCTGTCACTTCTCCGGCAGCCGCAAGCTCACGGGCGCGGCGCACGATATCGCATCCCGGCTCAACAGCCATCGGCTCTGTGACCAGCATACGCCCCCCGCCCAACGGCAAACGACCGGGTACGGTAACCCAGTCCGCGACCAGGCCCTCGCGAGCCGCCGGCGCCTTAAACGCCAGCATGCCAAACTCAATGCGTGCGTCAATCCCCGCCGGAAGCGTGACCGAGCCGGTGCCCTCGGCAACGCAGGAAAGGACTCGCTCCACATGTCGCATCTCGGGACGAGCGTCCGGATCGATGCGCTTAATCGCCAGTCGCACGATGCGCCGCGCGATTACCACCTCGGCCGCAGCCAGGCGCCTGGCATCGAGCACCAGCGCACCCGCTGCCTCTTTGCGCAAACAGCTTCGAAACGCCTGTGCCGAAAGCTGAGACAAAAACGCGTCCTCATCGCCTAAGATCTCGCAGGCGGCGCCAATCGTCTTGCAGACGCTCGCGTTGCGCTGCGCCACCACCGGCATTACTCGATGGCGCACGTAGTTTCGCAGATACGAGATGTCCTCATTGCTCTCGTCTTCATGCCACGGCTGACCATGTACCTGCAGATAGCCCACCAGCTCGCCATGAGTTAGGTCGAGCAAGGGACGCACCACGATATTCCTCCGGCGAGGAATGCTCGATAGGCCAGCGGGCCCCGAACCCTTAATCGCGTTCATCAAAAACGTTTCCGCGCGATCCGAAGACGTGTGCGCGGTGCAGATACGAGCCGCCGTTCGCGGTGCCCCCGTCTGGGCGCAGAGTTCGCGAACATACCTCCGCGCCGCGGCATAGCGCACCTCGCGGGCCGCGGCCTCAATATTGCCCGACTCCCCATCAAAATAAGCGTGCTCCACACACAGCGGTAAACCATATTGTGCGCAGAGTTCACGCACAAAGGCCTCGTCGCCATCGGACGCCTTGCCGCGCAGATGATGGTTTACATGCAGCACATGCAGGCGCTCGCGAGCAATGGGGGCAACACCGCGTCCGTCTTGGATATCCAGCTTTGATGTGCACGCCATAAGAAGCAGTGCCGTCGAGTCCGCGCCGCCTGATACCATGAGCACGACAGGAGCAGCCTGCTGCCTCGTTCGGGTCTCATCGACTGCCCCGGGCACGGCATGGTGTCCGTAATGCTGTGATACCGTAGGCATTTGCTTCCTCCTCTATTCGTCCGCACCCATTGTATCCTTTGGAATCTTATGCCTCGTCTGCACCTTCATATCCTTGGCAGCGGCTCAAAAGGCAACTGCGCGCTCATCGAAGGCCCCCGGGGGCTCATCATGATTGACGACGGTCTTTCTCGCCGCGAGACATTAAAGCGCATGGCAGAACTGGGACTCTCGGCAGACAACGTCTCGGCTCTTCTCATTACTCATGAGCATAGCGATCACATCAAGGGTCTCGATGTCTGGTGCAAGCACTGGCACGGTCCCCTCTTTGCCAGCAGGGGCACACTTTCGAGCAAAGAAAATCTTTCGCATCTGCCTGTCGAGGAATTCGACCCCGGTGAAACCCTATCCATTGCCGGCATCCACGTGCAAACCTACTCAACATCACACGATGTCATAAATCCAATCGGCTTTCGATTCGACACCCTCGATGATTCCATCGGCTTTGCTACCGACACCGGAGAGCTATCGAGCCAAGCCATGAACACCCTCAAAGATTGTCGAGTCCTCGCGCTCGAAAGCAACCACGATGTGACCATGCTGCGCGAGGGAGAATATCCCCGCTTTCTTCAAGAGCGCATCCTGTCTGCAAGGGGACACCTCTCCAACGGCCAAGCCGCCGAAGCCGCGCGCGAACTTGTTACCGATCGCACCGAACAGCTCATTGCCATGCATATCAGCCAAGACAACAATCGTCCGAGCCTTACCGTCAAAAGCTATGCCAAAGCTCTGACCGCAACCCTGGATGACGAGGTCGGCAGCTCCGCAACCCTTCTCCAAGGATCGCGAAAACTCTCGATACGCCCCGCAAGCCAGCATCGGCCAGTAACCATTCCATAAACTGTCCTAGACAGCAAAAGGGGCCGAGAATCGCTTCCCAGCCCCTTTTGCTGTCTTTTAATAGCGCAGAACACCAACGAAGTTAGTCGATGGAGATCTTCGTAACGTTCTTCTTCTCGACGATCTTGGGGACCGTAACGGTCAGGATGCCGTCAGCGTACTTAGCCGAGAGGCCCTCGCTCGAAGCGTCCTTTAGATACACGCCACGCGTCGCGCTGTACGAGCTGAACTCCTTCTGCAGGAAGTTCTTGCCCTCGTTCTCCTCGTCTTCCTCGACATTCACGCTAATGGACAGACGACCCTCGTTAAGCTCGACATCGATATCGTCCTTGGCGACGCCGGTCAGATAAGCCTTGACCTCATAGCCGTCGCCCTTATCCTCAACGTCAACGGGAAACGCCTTGGAAGCAATCGAGTTGTTTGCAAGGTCAGTCATATCATCAAACAGATCGAACAGCGAGCTAGCAGAAGGACGAACGCCAAAAACCGAACGATAAGGAACCATGCTTGCCATGTTTACCACTCCTTTTAAGGACTGCCGAGTCATCTTCTAGGTGACTGGGACTTCTTTTGACGCTCTTATATATGCCCACCCAGTGCTCATATATACATCGACTATAAAGTTTTTTGAGTCTAGTACTATAAGCATATCTAAGTGTGTTTGACTCAGGCTTTAATAAGGTTAAGGTTCTTTGAACCAGAGCTTAAATAACAAGTATGTTCACAGCTACAAATAGCAAGGGGCTTACAATGAGCGCGTACACGTTGTTGGTAACGAGCTAAAGGGCATCATGGACGACCAAAACCAGAACAAAATGTTTATGCCGACGCAGGGGGAAGATACTTCCACGCAGCCGCCGCGGTTCCATCGCCCCCACATCTCGCAAGAGCCCATTAATGATCCGGAGCCCGAGTATGTGACGAGAAATCGATATCAAACGCTCGAGGATGCCCAAACGGGATGTAAACATATGGGCGTCGCCTCGGGAGACCCTGTATATCTGAAAGACGCACCATTATCTAAAAACAGCGCAGCTAGTGATGAGCCGATGAAAGCATCCGCCACTCATCGACAAAGAGGTCCTCGACCAAAGCAAACCTTGACGCATTCGGCTCGCTATCTCGAAACGCCAAAACAGGGAAAATCAATCTTCGTTTCGACAAGTAAACGACGCAAGCAGCATCGACTGACAATCCTGCTTTTGATCATTGCGGTCATAGCAGTTGCCCTTGTTATTCGATTTATTTTCTTTAAATAAAAGCTCAATACCAAAAACGATAAGATCGTCTGGTGTAAATGAGTCATTTACGCCCGGTAAACGCAAAAAAGGGGGAGGCCGCGAGGCCTCCCCCTTCTCAGTTCAAGCGTACGGCTCGGTGCCGTCCACCGGTCAGCGGCGCCCTGGCCTCCCACGGGCTGACCCCGCAGTACTCTCGGCGCGATGGGGCTTAGCTTCCGGGTTCGGAACGGGACCGGGCGTGCCCCCCATGCTCTGGCCGCTGACCGGTGGGCGGCGCCCACCGTTACGGTGTCCGGTGTCTACTCACGTGCCCTGGGGGCCGCATGGCGCATAGGAAAGATCGACTCGGGGGCATCCTCGTGCCCGGACCGCGCGTGAGCGCATGTCCCGCGGGCCGCGAGGTGCGGTTCCGGAAGAGCTCGGGCGATTAGTGCGGCTCGGCTGAGGCTGTCGCCAGCCTTGCACCTGCCGTCTATCGACCAGGTAGTCTACCTGGGCCCTTACCGGAAGGAGAACTAATCCCTGGAACGGCTTCCCGCTTAGATGCCTTCAGCGGTTATCCGCGCCGCACGCGGCTACCCGGCCGTGCCGTTGGTCGACAACCGGTTCACCGGAGGTGCGTCCACCCCGGTCCTCTCGTACTGGGGGCAGCCTCCATCGATTCTCCTGCGCCCACGGAGGATAGGGACCGAACTGTCTCACGACGTTCTGAACCCAGCTCGCGTACCGC
>USHA01000071.1 GCA_900554325.1 uncultured Collinsella sp. | reverse complement strand
GCGACATCGCGTCATTCGGCGGCACGCGTTCCGTGTCGATGCCGAAAACTGGGTGTAACTGGAGTGACGGGACGGCAGAACCGACGCCATCGAGTGGGAGTAGGACGACAGGGTTCTGACCTGCGATTTTGAGTGCCGCACTATGCCGCTGAGTTTCGTTTCGTACGAGAGTCATGACAAAGCCACCAGCGACGGAGATGAGTAAAAGCGATTAAAGAGCCTCCGTTCCCTGCGTTGGGACGGAGGCTCTTTCTTTGCCGTTTTACTCCCTTGTCTCCGTTCGGGGATTATTTCTTGCTCATTTAGGGCTATTCGCGCTGAAAGATTTTGACTAGCTTGGTGTCCTTTATTTCGTAGACAATGTCTGCGACGTTCTCGACCAGCCTCTTATCGTGGGAGACGAACACTATCGTTCCGGCATAGGCGCTCATCATCTGCTCGAGGGCTTCGGCGCTCTTGATGTCCAGGTAATTTCCAGGCTCGTCCATGAGCAAGATGTTGTATCTGCCCAGCAGCATCTTCGCGAGTAGCAGCTTGATGACTTCGCCTCCCGAGAGAACGCCAACGTCCTTTGTCAGGTCGCGCGGTCCGATTCCCATAGAGGCGAGGATGCCTCGAATTTCGGTCATGCTGTACTCGCAACCATCCTGCATGAACGAGATCGCAGACTGACGGGCGTCGAACTTGTAGCCTGTTTGCTCGAAGTAACCGATCTCTGCCTTGGGAGAGATGTTGATACCGTCGGCGCGTCGAGCGATTGCCTTCAGCAGGCTGGTCTTTCCTGTACCGTTGCCACCGGTGATGGCCACTTTGGCACCGAGCGGTATCTCGAATTTCGCGTGGTCATAGAGCATGCAGTTGCCGAAGCTCAAGCTGAAATCGTCTGCCGAGATGGGAAATTTACTATGCAGTTCCAGGGCCTTGCTCTGGCGGAACCGCACGGCGCGAATGCTATCTGGGGCCTCAATCCCTTCGAGCGCTTCGAGGCGCTTCTCCATGTCCTTAGCCGCCTGGTACATCCTCTTCTGTTTGGTGCCGGTTGCTTTCTGATGCCCCAATCGACCTGCATACTCGTTGCTTTTTTTTCGCAGCCTTCCGCTTGGCGTCGACCTGCCGTGCTTTTTTCCGTTGTTTTTCGATGGCGGCTTCGAGGCGATCGCGCTCGCGCATCGCCTCTTCGTATCGAGTCGCCTGAGCTTTGCGCTCTTCTTCTTTCTGTCGCAGATAGTCGGAGTAGTCACCCCAGAATTCGGAAATACCGCCGTCTTTGAGCTCCCAGATCTTGTCTACCACCTGGTCGAGAAAATGACGGTCATGGCTCACGATGAGCAGAGCCCCATCAAATGCCTTGAGTTGTCCGACGAGAAGGCGGATGCCGTCTTGGTCGAGGTGGCTCGTAGGCTCGTCGGCGAAGATCGCGCTTGCATGCTGGGAGAGTGCAGAGGCAATCTTGGCGCGTGTTTCCTCCCCGCCGCTCATCGTCTCCTGCGCCACTCCGGCGACGTTGAGACGGGAGAGCATCTCACCACTGTCCTGAGCCGCATCAAGGTCGAGTTCATCGAGTTGGCCGATGAGGGCAATGCTGCCGAAGCGCCTGACGTCGGCGTCCGCAATGGTAAGATTGCCGCTCAGAATTTTAAGCAGGCTGGTTTTGCCTGCGCCATTGTCTCCCACCAAGCCGATGCGATCGTAGGAGTAGATTTCCAACTCTTCGATATCCAGGATATCGCGGCCGGCATATTCCAAAAAGATGTCTTTAGCTTTGACTATGAGTTCCATAGGTTGAACCGCCTTTTGTGTATTAGCCTTTTACTGGAAGCGCAGCCATGCCAAAAAAGATTGCTCACGTCGATTTTTCGCCTTTGCCCAATTGCCGGCGCGAGCGTTTTGACCTTGCGCAAGCCGGCAAATCCGAAAATGATAGTTGGCGACGAATAAGGAGCGCGATGTGGGATGTCGGCGCAATACCTCGTCGTCGCAAGGGCTTGAAGGCTGACGCGTGAACCGATGGCTGCCGCCTCTTTTTTTCGAATACTTGGGCTATTGAATCCGCCCGGTATCTCTTTTCCCCACGTTTCGGACGCTCGGAGCAAGCAGCATAGCCATCGCAAGCAGTACCATGGTCGCTCCAGAGCCGACGAACCATAACGGAGCTCCAAGCAGATCCGCAAAAACGGAGGGGGCCGCGAGGCCCATGGGCATGGCCCACGCCATGATGGTTCCGTAGAGGCCGAAAACGCGGCCTAGGTACTCAGGAGGTATCTGCTCCTGCATAAGGGCAGTCTGGGTTCCCGCGTACAACGGGGAGCATGCGCCCATAAGAAAGCTCGCCGGTAGGAAAACGGCGAACAGCGACGGGCCGATCAATCCGGATGCGATTGCGACGACGCCGAAGCCGGCGATCGCGGCGACCATGGTGAGCGACCTATTGCGGAACCCTCCCGTGGCCGCCAAAATGCCGGACCCAGCCAGCATGCCTGCGGAGAAAAGGACCTCCACCAAAGCAGCATCCCCCGTGCTACCGCCAAAATGTCCCAAGGTCATTATTGGGAACAATGCCGCGAGTGGGGAGAACGCGAAAGCGAAGACGAACCCGCACCAAAGAAGGGCGAACAGCCCCCTGTATCCCCTGATCAGCTTGTAGCCGTCCGAAATCTCAGAGAAAAGTTCTCGAACTTTATTGGAAAAGGACGAGCTGCGGTCGGCTTCGTCGAGTCCTCCTGCGTCTATCTGAGCGGCGAGGACAGCTAGAGAAGCGAAAAGCGCCCCCAGCACGTCGAGGGCAATCATGGCGGTAATGCCCGCCACAGGATAAATCACTGCCGCGAGCGCGGCGCCAAGAATGTATCCGGCGGACTGAATCGCCTGCATCACTCCCGATAGGCGAACGAGATGCTCTGGCGGGGCGAGATGGGGCGTGAGGGATTGGGAGGCCGGCGTGTAGAACGAAGTGCCAGCTGCGCGGAGAAACAGGGCGATGAGTATTGACCACGCAGGTAAGCTGCCGGCCAACGAGGCAATCGCCAAGGCGGCGCCCACCGCGGCAACGAAGAGGTCGGCGCCGATGAGAACACGTTTCAAAGGCAGCCTGTCGACAACGGCGCCCGCAAGGACTCCGAACAAAGCAATCGGCAGAAAGCCTGCTAACGATGCCAGGGAGAGGAGGGAAGATGATTCTGTCGTGAGGGCGATATGCCAAATGAGACCCATTTGGAGAATCAAGCTCGTCAATGTCGACACGAGCTCCCCGCCCCATACGAAACAAATCTTAAATTGCCATGAATGGCACAGCGAAACAGACCTGCGCCGAGAGGTTTCAAATATCATGGTTATGTCCAATCGTGAAATGGCGTGCAGAAAAACAGCGCGACGCCACAACAGCGCCGCTTTCTAGGCGCTCATCCACGTGCGGAAAAGACCAACCACGACACCCCTCCTTTGTTAATTCGGTCTGGCAAACCATGTAATATTAACGAGGCTTGAGTTTGCCTGTCAAGAATCGACCATCGGAAAGGGCAATCCTCTCTGGCCATTCGATTCCTTTTGTATCTTTGGTTGCATAGGTGACCCGCCAGGGCTATTACGCGTGGAAGAGGCGCCTGCCGAGCTGGCCGATGAGGCGCTGAAGATGGCCCTGGTCAGGCGAAACGATCCCAAGGGATGCGTACATCATTCGGATAGTAAGAATGTTGCCAGCAGGTTTTGCGGCAACCGCAAAGGAGCCGTATCCTGCAGCTGGAATCACGTTGCAGCATCCTGACCCGCATTCCGATTGGCGGACGGCCCGCTTCGGCATCCTGACCAGCACAGCGATCGAGCCTTGTCATTCCTTGGATATGCCGGTTGCTCGGGGCGGTCCCGACGGAGGCCCTCGCCTCCCCGGTCCGTGACCCAAGAAGGGCAAGCATGCTGATCTGCATGGCTGGTTCCTCCTTTATGTAGACGACCATGCAAAGAAGGGACAACCGAGGAGGCAGGTTACTGATGCGGGCTCCCGCACGCCCATGACTACCCGACGGGCTGTTTTTCATCTCCGATGCCCGCATTGCAGCATGAACGAATGTGCCTCGACATCTCTGCTGGCATGGTACGACTGGGATCGCACCTCGACGCATCCTTGCGCATACTGCCTTCCAAGTTTCGAAACCGGGAAGGAAAGTGTATGTGAGCGACGATATCGGCGCCGATTCGACGCTCGAGAGGGAGATTGCGCCGATTCTATCCATCGGGGATGCATTCCCGAAGATTCTCATCACTCGCACGAGGCATGAGCCCCATACCCGGGAGGGCGTGCTCGTGCTGAATTTCGCGAGGTGGCTGCTTGGCGGGTAGGGTTCTGAACGTCGCATTGGGATATCGCGCGACAGGGCACGCAGGGCTGTTTGTGCCCGCACGGGAAACGCCGTCGCCATGCGGGCGGCCTGTCGTGTCCGATTAGCCTTTTGCTAAACAGGCTTACGCCAACTCATGGGCAAGCCACCTGAGACTATTCACTTTGCTTATCGTTGACAAAGACCTGTGGCCTGCGGTTTTGTGAACGGCTCGTAAGCCACCCGCGTCGACTCACTTACTGTTGAAGCTGGTGGTTTGCAGGCTCAAAGGCGGTTGAGTTTCAAAACGGGCGTTTTTCGGCGATATCGAGCCTCCAAAGGCGGCTCTCCGTGCCCCTTGGGACAAAAATAAAAACTCAATACTCTGAGTTTGAAAATGGTTTTTGAAGTTGTCCCAGCTTTTGTCCCCGAAGCCGATGAAACGCGACGTCGCGTCATTCAGCGGCACTCACTTCGAGATGCCGCCGAAAACTGGGTGCAACTGGAGTGACGAGACGGCAAAACTATAACCACCGAGTGGGAATAAGTTTTTGACCAAAAAATGCTGTTTGAACTGGGATTATTTTAGCTATTAACAGTCAACGACGGTACCTGATGGTGAACACAACCACCGGCGACTTCGAGGAATAACGAAGGGCGCGAGCCCCCGGAAACGAGGTTTTCCGGGGGCTCTTTTCTGCCTGTTTACCTGCGCAAACCGATTCGGATTATCCCGAAAAGGTGGAGCCCGCTTCTGAGGGCTACTAAGGGACGCTCAACCGCGTTGACCCAGAGGCAGTTTTGCAAGCCACCCGATATTATCCTCGCGAGATCGGCGGGCGTCGCGGGGCCGGTTTGTAATCACTTTGTAATCACCCCCTGTTTTCTGGGGACCGAAAACGCAAAACGCCAGGTCAGAAATAGGGAGTAAAGAACCATCCGAAAACGCCGGGGGAAGGCGTCCCGAAGGCGGTTTCGGAATGCCGAGCCGGGCGGAATCCGGGCGGAAAACGGCCCCGGATTATTCCGAAAGTGGCTTCCTGGCCGCCATTGGTCTCACCGTCCATGTTCCTGCCTGCCTTTCGTCTCGTAAGGCGGGCAAACATAAGGATGCCCGCACCAAACTGGTACGGACATCGTCGCAGCGTGTCACAAGGTGACGACTATGTTGAGGCCGCAGTCTTTAGCCAGGCAGAGGGAACTGGAAGCCGCTCATGTTAATGAATTCGATAATCTGCGCGAGCGCTGCAACAAATTGCACACCACCGTTAACTCCATGCAGAACGCTAAGCGTGCCTTTGAGCACACCACGTTTCGGCTCGCCGCTCTCCATCTGCACCCGAATGATCTCTACGCTATCGCGCACGTCTTCGACGCTTTCCGTATCCTCTATTTCATCCTCGGCAGCGGTGAGTATAGCGTTGAGCAAATCGCTCAGCTGGGCTTCGTTTATGCCATTGTTTTGAGTGGCATTGATGGTCGAACCACCAGCCGCCTGATTCATCTGCAAGTTCTGAACAGTGCCGATATTGTTGGTGACGGAGTCGCTGTTGTCGAGTCCCATTTCTATTCCAATCATGGTCAAGTGCTCAGTTATGTTCGCGATAAGGCGCCACACGACCTTGTCCAAGAAACCCTTGTACATGTCGGGATACTTGTTTCCGCTCGCAAAGGTGTAGTAGAAGTAGCTTCTACCATGAATGTCCTGCGCAATCACCGCCTTGAGGATGAGGTAGACCTCTGCGCTCTCTTCCTCGGGTATTGTGCTGAAATTGATGAAGGTTACCCCAGGTTGCGCCACTACCTCCCGAACGTCTTCATCAGCACCGAAACCCTCAGGCGTATGGTTGTTGACACAGTTATCGAGGTATTCCTTGATAACTGGCTCGCCTTCAATGCGGTCAAGGAACCGCTTGAAGGGAGCAGGCGACTCTTCCCAGTTCGAGCGCAAGAGGATGTTAGCTTCATGGTTGAAGCGATATAGGGTCTTTTTGAAATCGGTCTTATCGATCATTAAATTGCTCACCCCGCATAACGGACACACGTACATCGACATTGAAAGAAGGCGTGACACTTTCGACTGCATTCCGCAGTGCCTGCAGGTCGTAATGGCAAGCGCATCTATAGAAGGCTGCAAGACAGGCTCGTCATCAGGTCTAGGTGGTCTGCCCGCCTTGAACGACACTGCTTTGCCCTTGGTCTGCCGTTCGAGCTTCTTCATCTCCTTGTGAATCGCCTCGAAAGCCTTGTTCTTCGCGATGGTCATCGCAAGATCGACGACGTCCTCGGTCAGATAACTGTCGGACACGATGCCACAGGCTGGACAGCAGACTTCCAAAACGTCATCCGACTCGTAATCATTCGGTCTCAGCTTGAAGAACTCGCCGCATTGAGGGCATTGCAATAAGACAAACCCATCCTCATCGCAAGGTATCTTTATGGTGAAGCTAAAGTCGTCACTCATTGGCACCCCCACCGTCAATCTCTCTCAGCCTCAAAAGCCATCTCTTCACGCTCCCGTCCTCGAAGAACCTGAGCCCAGATATCTGGCCTCCTACATCCCTTCAATCAGCCGTTCGACTAGCAGGTGGGCGTCGGTCATGCCGGGCGCCGGGAAGGCGTCTTGGCAGCCTGCCCGCTTCATTCTTGCCGCCTCGACGGCTGACTTGACCTCGTCGAGGGAGAAACGGGTGGCACTCACGCGCTTGTCATAGCGGGGCCAGTAGCGTTTGAGGGTGGCATCGACCTTCTGTGGCGTGGTGCAGCCGTTGCCGCGCTCGAAGTGCATCACCAGGAACAGCTCGAACTTGGGGTTGCTGATGGCCAGGTGATGCCGTGGGTCGCTCGCCGCCCAGGAGAGCAGCTCGGCGAACTCGACGTCTCCCCAGGTGTCTACGTCCACCACGATCCACGCCTCGTCTCCCTTGCGGAAGTCCTCGGTGCGCATCGCCTTCTGGAAGCGCTTGAGCACCGCTGCGGGGTTGCGCCTGTCGGGGTGGACGTCCTTGGGAAACTTCACCGCCATCGATGCGCCTTTGAAGGCGTCCATGCGCAGGTAGTCCTTCTCCGTTTGCCCCTCGGCGCTCACCCAGCATACGGCGCGGTACTCGCGGCCGCCCGTCTTTCGCTTGAGCGATTCCTTATTTGATCTCCTAGCCACGGGCCGCCTCCTCCCGCAGCATCGGGATGCCGCCGAAGCGGCCGTCCAGGTAGCTGCGGATAAGGTCCTTGTCGTAGCGGATGCCGTCGAACTCGGTGAGCCCGACCAGCTCGGACTTGCCGTCCACGCCGCGCTGGGCTATGTACATCTCGTCGCGGCGCATCAGGGATTGGTCCATGAGCAGCAGGTCGTGGGTGGTGAACAGCAGCTGCTTGCGAGTGTCGGGCCCGCAGGTGGCCAGGAAGTCCTCCACCAGGCGCGTGGTCAGCATGGTGTGCAGGCACCGGTCCAGCTCGTCCACGACGTACACCTTGGATCCCACGGCGTCATCGGACCCCTGCAGGTCGAACAGCATGGGCAGCAGCCCCATCAGGCGCTGGGTGCCGGAGGACTCCATCCCCAGGCCGAAGCTGCGCTTCTCGCCGTCCGCGCCCTGGTGAAGGGTGCGCATGCGCTCCACCACCGGATGCCCATCGTCCACGTGCACCGTTATCATCTCGAAGCCGTAGTCACCGGGAGCTTTCTCCATGACCAAGGTCATTATCTCGTCGGCCTCGAGCCCGGCCACTCTCTTGCGAAGCTTTGCGCTTTTCGGCAGCGCGTCGAGATCGAGGCGCTCTCCGGTCAGCCCGCAAATACCGGTGTCCAGGCGGGAGAGCGTGTCCTCGGCATATTCGAAGAAGCCCTCGCGGGTTCCCGCGGCGTTGGCGAAGGTCCAGGCATGGGACTCCACGCCTACGAGCTGCAGCGTGTCGGCAAACCAATCGTAGGCCTCCTGCAACGTTTCGACGTTCTGGGAGACGGCGCTGCCGAGGAAGGTCTGGTTGCGGCGGGTCGACTTGCCCACGAACTCTAGGAAGTCGGAGGGACCGAGGCATGACTCGTTGAAGATGTACTTGCCGTCCTCCGAAAGCTCGTCGCGCTCGAAGATGTCGATACTCTCCTTCTCGAGCACGCGCTCGAGCGACTCGTAGGAAACACCATCCAGGGTCGCCTCAACGACGTAGCGGTAGACGGTCCTGCCCGCCAGGAACGTGACGTCGAAGACGGTCGGCTCCGATGCCGATTCCCTCTCTAGCATGAAGGGCTCTATGGGAAGGAGCTCGTCCACGCCGATTTCGCCCGTGACCATGTGCTTGAGCGCGGCCATCCCCTTGAACAGGCCCGTCTTGCCGGACGCGTTGCCTCCGTAGACAGCGGCAACCGGCAGGGCCTTCTTGCTGCGGAACCCAGGGATCTTGGCCAGCGTCCGAGCATGCTGGCGCTCGAGCGAGGCGACCATGTTCAGCGACGCCTCGTCGCGGTATGACATCCAATTGCCCACGGTGAAGTTCAGTAGCATTTCCTTTTCCTTTCGAATCGTTGAATGAGATTATATCTCTTTCGTTGCATTAATCAAGGAAGGGTTCCGAGACAGAGCAGGCATGCGCGGTTTACGGAAGAAGGAGAAGGAAGGCAGAATAATGCAGGGAAGTCGTAGATTCGCAACTTCCCTGCATTAGAAATACCGGTCTAGCCCTCAGACAGGGCGATTCGGATGCAACGGATTTGCCAAATGGCTTTTTCCTTGCGAAAGAAAGTGCCTCTCCGGCACGAAGGGCCAAGGGCCTCAACCCACATCGAGCTGTGCGTATACGACCGTCCTGGAACTCCGAGTGTGGTAGCCCCATGTCAACCGAGGGCAAAGGCATGATGTACAGGATGAGAGACGGCAGCATCGTCTCCCATAGACTTGTTTCTTCTTCGAAGGGCAAATCCCCGGTTGCCGAATTGAAAGCGAGGAACGCTCCTGGAATTAAGTCCCTGAAGATACACTTCGTCAGAAAGGGAAAGTGATGGCAATGGAACACGCTAATAAAAGATTCAACCACGCAGAAGAGCTGCTCCTGAAGCAGATGAAGGGCTCCAAGCTGCTCACTATCGATGCAGTTCTGGCGGCTCCTCCCGACAACAGCTGGAATACCGTCCGCCTGCACTTCGAGGGCTTTGACATCGACGTCAACAACTTCCTGAACAACATCGTCGTTGACGAGTTCGGCACGCTCGAAGAGTTTGGCTTGCTGTCAGTTGTTGAATCTTCGGAGGAAATGCTCAGCATCCCCGAAGTGGGGGCTGATACGACCACGTTCGAAGTCAACGAGACTATCGTCGCTGTTACCGTTGTCAACGACGTTGCAGATATCTATGGCGAAGGCTCCCTGGTCGCAAAGCTTGAGTATCCACAGGCCATCGCCCTCCATACGGATTCGGGCATCATCATGCTCGACAAGGAGGTCTGGTTCTCCGAAATGATAGTTCTCAAGAATGGCGAGAGAATCGAGAACCTCTTGTACGATGAGTCTGTCAACTGGGAAGACGATCCCGACGAGGACCCTTCAACCCATTTTGAGTTCCGTACGGAAATTCAAAGCCTGTAGTTCTCGAGGTCAGCCCCCTGTTGGGACAAACTGTCTCAGCAGAGAGTAATTTCAACCTTTAGCCGATTAGCAACAAGCCATCTGCATTTATTCCAAACGAATACTTCAGATGGCTTATTGCGTTGAGCTGCGGTTTACTCTCAAAGCGTAAACCACTTGCGATTATTCACTTGCAACTTACGCTGGTGGCAAGCCGCTTTTCAGGTCGAGCTGGACTGATTTCGGGATCGAATCAGCCGTTTTCGCTCCGCAGCCGGCAACTGGGACAAAAATGAAACTCAACACCACTGAGTTGAATTTGAGTTTCATGGAAGAGAGCAGTGCTGTCCCAGTTTGGTGCCGTGGCGTACCGCAGAGTGCCGTTGCGTCCGTTTTTTGTGGGCGAGACACCACCAGATAGACGAGAAGTGATTCTCGTCGTACTGAGTGGGAATAGAAAATTCCTTAGTTATGGGGGTATAAATTTGAATCCCTTTAGGATAAACCCCCATGACTATATGAATTGACCTGCTGACTCCAATGAAGATTGGAGGGTAACGGCCAGGGGTGACGGCCTAGCGAGTGCTATTTGGCGAGCTATGCGCATTGAAAGCGACCTTTCGCGGTATAAACTACTTGCCGGAAGCCGCGGCTTTCAGAGTACGGCTTACGTGTACGTTTAACCTCCGTGGGCGACGGGGTGCCGCAAGGCGTAGAATATCGCCCACCTGTAGGGGCCTGCAGCGATGCAGGCCCCGCTTCGTATGAAGGGGGCGTAACCGATGAAGATCGTATCCATCTCCCAGGGCTTCTTCGACCTCGTCGAGGGCGACCGCGAGCTCATGCTTAAGCACAATCGCCCCTAACGTGCCCAAAGACCATTACTTTGCGTTGCCACCCCGCCCCACGACGCGCCCCGGCTGCCGACACGGCATCCACTACATCAAGATGTTCCCCATAACCAAGTTCTACCAGCGCCGCTTCAGGACCGAGGGCTCGGCCTACTACGTGACGCTCCAGCGCATCATCGACGGCAACACCAAGCGCATTGTCTCCGAGTGCCAGGCATACCTCGACCGCTACGAGCGCGAGGGAAGGCCTCGCTTTGCCGTCGACATCGACCGCATCGTGGGGCTGCTGGAGGGCGAGAAGTAGAGCACCTCGGCTCAGTCTCGAGCCATGCGGAGTCGCTCCGCATTTTTGAACGCCGCGTGTGCGTCCCAAATACTTGAGAAACAAGCTGTGAAGTGCGGTGG
The DNA here is from genome assembly GCA_900554325.1 of uncultured Collinsella sp. Classification (GTDB taxonomy): domain Bacteria; phylum Actinomycetota; class Coriobacteriia; order Coriobacteriales; family Coriobacteriaceae; genus Collinsella. The sequence continues at coordinate 511 of USHA01000071.1, read as the reverse complement.
CGCGCCCGTGCCCGTGCATAGCCGTCACCATTAGCGTCTACTCGGCGTCGGCTTCAAGTGGAATTGACGCCGCAGCTGTATATGGTTTGCCTTGCTGCAAATGGCGATCAATGCCCACGATGCTTCTGCTTGCGCTTCAGCTTTCGCTGCTCGAAGCGCGCCTCCGCCTCATCCGCGCGACGCTGGCTTCTTGCTTGAGCCGACTCCCGCTTCATCGCTTCCCGCTGTGTCGCGAGAGCCTGCTGCGCCTTGGTGCTCATCGCTGGCTGCTTGAGGGCTTTCGCCGCCTCGCGAGCGCGCCGCTTGGGGTTCTTCGCGGGCTTGCTTGCCTCAGCCGGTTCGCCACCGAAGAACGAGAGCTTCTCCCATTTGCCGACAACGAATTGCAAAATCTCCTCATCGGACGGCTCCGTGCCGAAGACGATGCGGGCGACGCCGTACTTTCCGTCCTCGACATGCTCCGCCAGCCCGACCCAGAATTGGCCGTCGTGATATACGGTCAGGGTGGACG
>USHA01000070.1 GCA_900554325.1 uncultured Collinsella sp. | reverse complement strand
GTTTATCGCGAGTTCCGCACGAACAGGAGGCCACTTAATGTGGCCTCCGTCGTGAGCAGGACTGTAGAGCAGGAAACCTAAGCCGGTGTCCCCGCTCTCCCGGGGCCGAACGCCCTAGTTGTTGAGCATGCGGTCGAAGCTTCCCGAGTCGCCATCCCGATAGTCTGCGGTCATCAGAATCTCCTGCGGAATGCGCCCGCCCTCGCGCAGCACGTTGCGGAACTGCACGCGCGTAACCATGGGCAGATCCTTGATCGTCGCCGCCAGGTTCTGCGGCACGCCCTGGTTGGCAGCCGCGGGCTCGCACTCGCCGCCGGCCTTCACGCGACGCTTATGCTCGGCGAGCATGGCACGGTACATGCCGGCATGCAGGCGAATCTCAACCACATTGGCATTGCGAGCCTGCTCGACAATGCGCGCGCCCTCGCGATCGATGTCGCCTACGTAGTAGACGTAGTTAAAGCGATAGCCAATCTCAGCCAGATAATCGTCCAGGGCATGCGAGACGCTCGCCTTGCATCCGCCGCCAAAAATCACGCCGCCCACCTTGATGCCAAAGAGCTTGGCGTGCTTGCGGCCACGCAGCAGCTTGACGATCTCGTCGTAGGTGTCCAGGTTCTCGACCATAATGAACGGCTTGTCGGCGCCCAGCGTAAAGAAGCCCGTAAAGTGCACGGGGCGATTGGGGGCGACCTTGATCGCCTGCATGCTGATGCCCTTTTCGGTCATACGCCTGATCAAGCGCTCACCGTGCTTGCCGTCAAAAGCCTTCTCGTCGTTAAAGATCTGGTAGGCACGCTGGCGGCGCGAGGCAACCGGCGTATCGGCACCTCGGTTCTGCTCGATCCAAGCCTGGATGATTGCGATTTCCTCGGCAATCTTGCGGTTGGACATCTCGTTGTGCTGAGTGCGCTGCGGAGCCTTTTTGCCGTCCTTGCCCTCGACCTTTACGATCTGTGTCTGCTGCTCCTTGATCTTAGAGAGCGCCGTAGGCGTAGGGACAACCTTGAGCAGCTGCCTGCCTAAAACGCGGGCAAGGGCAAACGCCGAGACCTCGCCGTGGACGGACGACTTGGGCTGCTGGGCAGCAGTATCTGCTGCGGCAGACTCCGGCTTCTTCTGAGACTTGCGCTTAGAATCGCCCTGGGAATTGCGCTCGTGCTTCGGCATAGACGCCTGCTTCTGCGGACGAACGGACTTGCTCTCCTTCGCCGGCTGGCGCTTAGGCTGCCCCGAAGAAACCTCGGCCTTCGCATCCTCGTTCTGCGGCGTGGTCTTCTCGGTTGCAGTCTCGGCATGGGAACTGCGGCCCCCACGATGGCGACGGCGGCGAGGCTTGCTCGACGCGCCCTGCTCCGCCTGCTCATCAGTAGGCTGCTGGCCCTTGGCCTCGGCATCAACCTCAAGCTGCGGCTCAACAGGCTTCTGCTCGCGAGCCGCCGGCTCAACGGTCTTCTCGTCCTTCTCGCCCTGAGTGGTCGAAGCCGGCTCGCTCTTCTCCTGACGCCTTACGGGATACGCGCGCCCCGCAAAACCACGTCCGGGACGGCATGAACCCGGAGCCTTCTTGGCAGACTCCTCAACATCGTCTGCAACCTCAGAAGACTCTTCAACCTCACGCGCGGCATCCTGCTGTGCAGCCTTAAAGTGAGCACCGCGACGGCGCTTGGGCTCTTGGGCCTCCACGGGCTTTTGCTCCTTCGTGGGCTTCTGCGACTCGGCAGCAACCTCGGTCTCAACAGCCTCGGCATCCGTCTCGCCCTTTTGAGCAACGGCGCGACGGAAGCGCTCCTGCTGGGCGCGGCGCTGCGCATCGCGCTTGCCACCCCCGCCAAAACCGCCGCGTCCTGCCTTGGCCGTAAAGGCACGCACGACGTTCTCATCGAGCAACTCATCGGTATCGACATGCTCACGCGGAGCAGTTTCTTCCACAGCAGGCACGTCAGCGGAATCCTCGACGACAAAATCCTCGACGGACTCGGCAGGCTGCTCCTGGGCATCGCGGATCTCGGCATTGATGGTATAGAACGCCGGGCGCCCGTTAATGCCGCTACCCTCGATCTTGGTCACGATATTTGCCGCGATAAGTTCATCGCGCATCGCCTTGGTGTCACATTCCTTATCGACGGAGCGGAAAATTTGCGCCAGCGCACTCGACTTAATCTTGAGCGCCTTGCGGCAGAGCAGGTCGTAGGCAACCAGCTTGGCACGCTCGGCAGAAAGCGACGTCTGGCTGCTCAGACGTTCAGCCAGGGCATCGACATTATTTTGGTTATCGGAATATACCGTCTTGGCCACGGGGCCCCTTTCATATGTACACATATACGTTTATATGGTACAACGCGCGCCCTTATCCACGCAAAACATCTGCGAGAACACTCGGGCGTCGCCCGCTTTTGCATGAAAAAAGACCGAGTCCGCGTCGTTGCGGACCCGGTCTTTCCGAGTCATATGGATGGAACGGCTAGCCCATCAAGCTGACTAGGCCTTGGCAGCCTCGGCGTCGACAGGAGCCTCGGCGGCAGCGGCGCGGCCGTACTCGGCCTTGCCCATCTCGGACCACTCGGGCTCCTCGTCGGGCATGGAGCCAGCCTCCTTGCCGAAGAACTCCTTGAGGCAGTTGACGGCGACGATGAGACCCAGGACCATCAGCAGGACGGCGAAGACGAGCTGCAGGCCCTTGGTGGCGGCGACGGAGACGGCGGCCGTGGTGGCAGTAGCCGGGATGGTACCGAAGAAACCGTAGGCCTGGACGGCGGTCATGCAGCCCATGGCGCTCTGGACCAGCGAGGTGAAGGTGCAGCAGAGCAGGAAGGCGACGGGCACGTAGAGCATCCAGCCCTTGCGGCCGGTGCACTTGCAGAACACGGCGAGGGTGATCATGGTCATGCCGCCGAGCAGCTGGTTGGAAGCACCAAAGAGCGGCCAGATGTTGGCATAGCCACCAAAAGCGAGGGCGAGACCGGGAAGCAGGGTAACGACCGTGGCGAACCAGGGGTTGCCGAGGACCTTCATGTAGCCGGCCTTGGACTCGATGGCCAGGGCATCGTTGGTCTGGGCAAAGAACTCGGAGAACGAGGTGCGGGCGATGCGGGCGACGGCGTCGAGCGAGGTCAGAGCCAGAGCGGAAACGTTCATGGTCATAAAGACGGTAGCGAGCGTGCCGTCAACACCGAAGGCCTGCATACCGCGGGAGATGCCAGCGGCGAAGATCTGGAACGGGGTGGAAGCGACACCGGCGTTGAGGACGCCGGTACCGGCGGTGTTCATGTCGGAGAACATGATGCCGGCGACGATGATGGCAAGGATGCCGACGAAGGACTCGACGATCATGGCGCCGTAGCCGACCTTGACGGCGTCCTGCTCCTTCTCGACCTGCTTGGAAGAGGTGCCGGAAGAAACGAGGCTGTGGAAACCGGAGAGAGCACCGCAAGCGACGGAGACGAACAGGACCGGGAACATCATGCCGGAGGCAGTGGAGAAGCCGGTGAAGACCGGAGCGGTGATAGTGGCCTGACCGTTGACGCCCAGGACGACGATGCCGAGGACAGCGCAGACGATCATGACGATCATCATGATGGAAGTGAGGTAGTCACGCGGGGTCTTGAGCATCTGGATGGGCATAGCGCCAGCGAAGACCAGGTAGACCATGACGACGGCGAACCACTGGAACTTATCCAGGTAGACCGGGAACTGCATACCGACGGCGAACATGAGAACCATGAGGACCACGCCGGTGACGAACTCGGCAGCACCGGTGAGGTTGAACTTCTTCTGGGCCCAACCAAAGGCGATAGCGACGAAGGTGAACAGGATGGAGATGGTACCAGCGCAGCCGGCGGCATAGGACTTGGTGAAGTCGATGGCACCGGTAGCAGCACCAGAAGCGTCAACGGCCGGGGTGAACATGAACGTCTTGCAGACCATGTCGGTGAAAGCGGCGATGACGATGATGCAGAACAGCCAGCAGAACAGCAGGAACAGGCGACGGCCGGTCTTGCCGATGTACTTCTCGATGAGCTGAGCGAGCGACTTGCCGTTGTTCTTCATCGAAGCGTACAGGGCACCAAAGTCGTGGACGGCACCAAAGAAGATGCCGCCGACGAGGACCCAGAGCACGACGGGCAGCCAGCCAAAGGCCATGGCGACGATCGTACCCGTGACAGGGCCAGCACCGCAGATCGAGCTGAACTGGTGCGAGAACGCGGTGAAGGCGGAGACGGGCGAGAAGCTGTTGCCGTCCTTCATGCGCTTGGCCGGCGTGAGGGCATCCTTGTCAACGCCCCACTTGTTGGCCAGCCAGCGGCCATAGCCCAGATAGCCGCAGGCGAGCACCGCCGCGGCCACAACCATGAGCAAAACTCCGTTCATTACATTTCCTCCTCTAAAAAGAACTTCCCAGACATAAAAAATGAGGGCCGTCGGTTGCGCTCGACGGCCCTCATCTTCATCAGCCGCCCGTTATCGTACGGGCTAGCTGTATGTGCTAACCCGCATCAGATAATTACTACGCTGATAATGTTTAGCTGATGCGTGAACATGTCTAAGAAATCCTCTTCAATCATGATGTGAACGATCCGTGCGTGTTCACATCCCCCAGTGGTTGAAAAGGAGTATGAAACTTTAGTTACCTAAAGTCAACGCAAATTTGTAATGAATTTTCAACTTTTTTGGATTTCTCGGTATAAAACGCCACTGACCTCGGACTTTACCCCACGACAGTTTTTGCATGAGAGATGCCCCTGAGAGCCGTGGGAGCCGGGCGGAGGGGCCGGATATAAGGTTTATCGCGAGTTCCGCACGCAAAGAAGGCCACTTAATGTGGCCTTAGTCTTGCGCAGGACTGTAAAGCAGGAAACCTTATATCCGGCCCCTCCGTCCGGGGACCGCGCCGTACCAGCTACAGCGTCATGTTTGGATCGGCGTCGACATCGAACGGCGAGATTTCGCCTCGGTCGAATTTACGGCGAGCGACCTCCGCGATCATGGCGGCGTTATCGGTACAGGCAGACAAGGGCGGCACCGTTACGCGAATCCCCTGACGCCCAAGCTTCTTGATCATCATCTCGCGCAGATGCGGGTTGGCCGAGACGCCGCCACCGATGCAGTATTCCTTGCATCCGGTAGCGTGCAGTGCGTTTTTGGCCTTCTTGTACTGCACGTCAAAGACAGCTGCCTCAAACGAAGCCGCCAGATCGGGCAGGTGAATCGTGCGCCCGGCCTTGGTCTCTTGCTCGATGTAGAGCGTCACCGCCGTCTTGAGGCCCGAAAGCGAGAAGCGGTAGTCCCCCCTGCTGTTAAGCGCACGGGGGAAATCGATCGCCTTGGGGTTGCCCGTCTCGGCCAGCTTAGAGATGATGGGGCCACCGGGATAGCCCAGGCCCAGCGCCTTGGCCACCTTGTCGAAGGCCTCGCCCACGGCGTCGTCGAGCGTCTCACCGAGCACCTCGTAGTCGCCCCATGCCTTTACGTGCACGAGCATGGTGTGCCCGCCCGAGACAAGCGTGAAGATGAACGGCGGCTTGAGGTCGGGCTGCGCCAGCAGGTTGGCAAACAGGTGCCCCTCCAGATGGTTGACGCATACGAGCGGCTTGCCAGCAGCGTAGGCAAAGCCCTTGGCGAAGGCGACGCCAACCACGAGCGCGCCCACCAGGCCCGGACCCTGCGTCACGCCCACGGCGGCAAGCTCACTTGGTGCAATGGCTCCACCCTCAAGACCAAGCGATGCTGCGGCATCCTCGAGCGCCGCATCCACGACACTCACAATCACCTCAACGTGCTTGCGCGAGGCGATTTCGGGCACCACGCCGCCAAAACGGGCATGGAAATCAATCTGCGTCGACACCTGGTTGGCCAGCATATTGCCATCCGCATCGATAATCGCCACGGCCGTCTCGTCGCAGGAACTCTCGATAGCGAGCACTAGGCGGCGGCGTTCAATTTCGGCACGCTCCCCCTCGGAGCGCCCAGGCGCAGGCAGCGGCCATACGCGTTGCTCGGCTGCCGTCGGCTCGGGCGAGGCGTTATCGACCGGAAGTACGAGGGGAAGTGGGGCCGTCATGACGATGGCATCCTTGCCGGCACCATAGTAGCCGCGGCGACGGCCAGCCTCGGTAAAGCCCAGAGCGTTATAAAGCGCGATCGCTCCCTCGTTGCCGTCCTCGACCTCGAGCGAAGCCGTGGTGCAGCCGAGCATCTGGGCATCATAGCTCACATGCGACAGCAGCTTGCGGGCAATGCCCTCACGGCGATGTGCCGGGTCGACGGCGACATCCAGAATCTGCACATCACCGTCCACGACCATACCGCCGGCAAGGCCCAGCAGCTTGCCGTCGTCGTGTGCCACCCACCAACTACGCGGTGCAGCGACGCCCTCGCCCAGTTCGGACAGGAACATGCCCGGCGTCCACGCCTCGTGTCCGGCACCTTCAAAGCAGGCAGCCTCCAGCGCGCTCGCGCCCTCGGCATCCGCCGCGCCCATGGGGCGGAACTGCAGATGACGACCGGCGAGCTCATCGGCAACGCCCGTAATTTCGCTCTGCGCACTCTCGGCGAGACCAAGACGCTTGCGCTCGTTTTCCTCGGCATCCGAAAGGCGCGTGTAAATCGGCAGGACACGAGCCGGATCGCCGTCACCCGCAGCGTGCGCGAGCAGCAAGCCCTCGCCCGAAGGCCACCACAGGTCGCGCTCCACGCAGCGGGCGGTCTCGTCCTCACCCAGCAGCTTGCCATAGCGCACGAGACCGTCACCGGTCAGCTGAACCTGGTCCCAGTCCGCTGCTTGGCGCCACTCATCGAGCGCCACGGCGGCCTTGACCACGTGTTCGCGCTCAAATTGACGCTCGGGGCCCTCATCGACCAGCATATACAGCGCCGGATATACCTCACCGCGCATAGCATCGGCCAAGATACCAAGCTTGCCGCGCACGCCAGCCTTCCACGCCGTCCAAGCGCAAGCGTCGAGCGTCGACACGCCCAGCAGCGGAACATTGGCACCACGCGCGAGGCCCTTGGCAGTGGAGATGCCGATGCGCACACCCGTAAAGGACCCCGGGCCGCGGCCGACCACATAGCAACCAACATCGCTGCGATCCAGACCGGCTTGAGCCAGCACGCCATCAACGGTATTCACGAGCTCAACGTTGGCGTGACGGCGACACATGTGGTCGCCACTCACGAGCTTCGTCTCGCCCGTCTGTCTATCAATCCAACTTGCCGCGCAGGCAAGCATGTCGGTCGAGGTATCGAGCGCCACCACCAGCGCGTTGTCGTTATGCAAGCTCATCTTGTACAGCCTTATCAATCAAATGGGAAAGCTCCATTGCGCGGTCACCGTGCGCCTCAAGCGTTATCGTTCGCACATCGCTGTCGCCCTCATCACGCTTGAGCGTCACCGAAAGATACTCATCCGTCAGCTCGTCCTGGAATTGTTCGCCCCATTCCAGCAGGCAAGCACCCTCATAGCCCAGCACATCGAAAATGCCCGTATCCTCGAGCTCGTAGGCATGCTCCAGGCGGTATAGATCAAAGTGAAACAGCGGAATACGACCTTGATCGTGAACGGCCATGAGCGCAAACGTAGGGCTCGTAACCATATGCCCATCGCCCAGCCCGCGCGAGACGCCCTTGGTAAAGTGAGTTTTGCCCACTCCCAGGCCACCGGTCAGGATGAGCACATCTCCGTCCTCAAGGCACGGTGCAATTAGCTCGCCAAAGTACTCCGTATCGGCAGCGCAAGTCGTTTTGTAAGTACCTACCCCCAGGCGCTCCAGGGACATATATGCTCCTTATTATTCCGAGGCGTCCTCTGGTGCGGGATGTCGCTCCAGATAGTCGCCCAGCATCTTAAAGTCTTCCTCCAGCAGCTCCTGCCACGCCGGATTGCGCAGCGCTGCTGCCGGATGAAAAGTGGGCATTACTACAAAATGCCCCATCTGGTGGAACCTGCCGCGCAGCTTAGTAATGCCAATCTCGGTCTTAAGCACAAAGTGCGTCGCGGGGTTGCCGAGCGTCACGATAATATCAGGCCAGATGCTTCGAATCTGCTCACGCAAAAACGGCGAGCAAGCCAACACTTCCTCGGGACGCGGATTGCGGTTTCCCGGCGGGCGGCACTTAAGCACGTTGGCAATGTAGACGTCTTCGCGTTTGAGGCCCGCCAGCGACAAAATGCCGTTGAGGTCCTCGCCTGCCGCCCCCACAAAGGGCTCGCCCTGCAAATCCTCATTGCGGCCCGGCGCCTCACCAATAAACATCACGCGAGCGCGGGGGTTTCCCACGCCAAACACGATATTGTGACGCGACTGGTAGAGCTGGCAGAGGTGACAATCGCCCAGAACGGCCTCAATTTCCTCGAGTGCGACCTCACGTGGTGCCTGATGGGTATGGCCGGGGATGTGCATGACGCCCATAGCGGCTCCTACACGTAGACCTTGTCGAGACGCATGCCAAAGCCGCAGGCGACCTCGTAGTTAATCGTTCCACGCAGTCGGGCCATCTCGTCCATAGTGATCTCGGCATCGCCATCGCGGCCGACAATGATCATCTCGTCACCATACTCGGCCTCGGGAATCTCGTGTGCCGGGTTGGACTGAATGGCGACCATAAACTGGTCCATGCAGATATTGCCAACCTGATGCACACGCTCGCCGCGATACAGCACATCCATACGATTGGAAAGCGTACGCGATAGGCCATCGGCATAACCGATCGGCAGCGTGCAGATCTGAACGCGCGTACGCGGTACGCGGTAGGTAAAACCGTAGCCCACGCCCTCACCCATCGCAGGGTGTGCCACGCGCGTCACGCGCGCATGGACGCTCATAACGGGATCAAGCTGCATCACGCGGCCACTCAGCTCGCACGGCTGCATGCCATACAAGCCAACGCCGGCGCGGATCATATCAAAATGCATCGAGGGGTCGAGCATCGAGGACGGCGTGTTGGCGCAGTGCACGATACCGCACTCAAAACCCGCATCCTTAATGGCCTGAACGGCCTCGGTAAAGCGCTGACACTGCAGCTTGTAGTCCCAGCCCGAAGGTTCATCGGCCGTGGCGAAGTGCGTAAATACGCCGTCGCACTGAATACCGCGATGGAAATTTATACCGCGGACAAAGTCGAGCACCTGCGTGTAGTGAACGCCGATACGATTCATGCCCGTCTCGATGGCGAGATGATACTTGCCCACTTTGCCCGCCGCGACGGCACATTCGCCATACGCAAGAGCAAAGTCAGACGTATAGACCGAAGGCATGATATCAAACTCGAGCAACGTCGGAATGGCCTCGATAGGCGGCTCGCTTAGGATGAGGATGGGTTTCGTAATCCCGCCCTGTCGGAGCTCAACGCCCTCGTTAACCGTCGCCACGGCAAACATGTCGGCACCGGCCGAATACATGATCTTGGCGCACTCAACAGCTCCATGACCATAAGCATCGGCCTTGACCACGCAGCACAGGCGCTGACGTGGATTCAGCAAGTTCTTATAGGCCCTCGTGTTGCGACGGAGCGCCCCGCGGTCGATCTCGACCCAGGACCAGCGCGTCAAATCGGCTTTATTCATGATTAGTCATCCGACCCTTCGTCCATGATTCCCAGATCTTCGAGCGCATCCTTTGCCGCCAGTTCCATGGCCGGACCGATCAAGTCGATAAGATCGGTCGCGATGACGCTCTTCTCACCATACTCCGTCGCCGCGGCAAAACCGGCGTAGCTGTGAAGTGCGACGGCGTACGAATACAGCAACTCCCAACGATCCATCTCGTCGCGCATGGTGGCAAGCGTGCCGGCCAAAATACCCGCGAGAACATCACCCGAACCGGCAGTTGCCAGAGAAGCCGGACCCGAGAGCGGCAGCAGCACACGCTCAACGCCACAGATAGCCGTCGTCGGCCCCTTGGCAATGACCACCAGATTGTCAGAGCCTGCAGCCCAGACAACCTTCTGCGCGGCTGCAATCGCAGTACCAAGGTCGTTCACCTCGTCACCGGCAACCAGACGCGAAAGCTCACGATAGTGCGGCGTCATAACCAACGGCTGCTCGCGACGATACATCTCGGGATTACTATCAATACCGTCAATGGCAATCTTAGCAAGGCAGTTGAGTGCATCGGCGTCCAAAATAAGCGGCACATCAAGCTCGAGCAAGCCCGAAACCACCTGCATAGCGCCGGCAGATGTCGTCATACCGGGACCGCACAGTACACAGCTGTACTTCTTTGCAATCTCGCACACAGTCATGCGCGCAGCGGCGCCAAAGGAGCCGCGGGAATCAGACGGAATAGCAAAGACGGGAATCGAAGGAAGTGCCATGCGAATAAGATTGGCGCAGGCGTCAGGAGCCGCGACTGCCACGTAACCAGCACCCGCGCGAGCTGCAGACTTGGCCGCCATAATGGCAGCACCAGGATATTGCGCAGATCCGGCGACAATAAGCACAGAGCCACGGGAATACTTATCGATATTCGTAGGTAGTGGGGCAAAGTAATCAACTAAGTCACCGGGCTCGACAATCTCGGCGGCGTGGTCGACATCATCGATGACCTCGTCAAGACGGTCGTAAAGATTGCCGCAGATCAAATCGCCAGCATACTCAGGACCATCAGCGCTATACAGACCAATCTTGGGCGCAATCATCGTCACCGTATGCTCGGCACGAATGCAGTCGTCATCAACAACGCCCGTCTCGGCATTCAGGCCCGAGGGAACATCAATGGATACGACACAATCGGCGCATTCATTGACCGTAGGAATCCAGATGGAGAACGGCGCACGCAGATTTCCGTGGAAACCGGTACCAAAAATGGCATCGACAACAACATCGGCCTTATCGATCAAAACCTCGAGTTCGTCACGCGAGGGGCCGACGCAAACGTGCACATCGCGGCCGGCAGTACGACGAGCAACATGACGTGCCAGAGCAGCAGGAATCTCATCCGGCTCAACCGGAGAAACGATATCCACGTCCACACCCTTATGGCTCAGGATATCGGCGGCAACCCAACCGTCGCCGCCATTATTACCAAAACCGACCAGAACGAGAACCCGATCGGGATTGAGCTTCAAGACCTCGTTGGCGGCAAACTCACCCGCTAGCTCCATAAGCTCGGCCTTCGAAGTCCCTTCGCGTTCGATGATATCCTCGAGACGAACGACTTCTTCGGTACTCAAAACCGGTTTCATCTATGCTCCTAGCGTATCTTGCGAAGCATCGCCCAGGTGCTCCGTCAATGCTGAATTCTGCAGCTGCTCAAGCTCATCTAAAACAGAGCGAGCCTCTTTAAATGTCTGCGCTACGCGTTTCTTGGTGCTCACCTTTTCCTCTTTTGGCTTAGGCCGAGCATCTTCGGTAATCGCGATGGCATTCGCAACGGCCAAGTCTCCTGTAAGCGTAATGGAAAGAGCGACCTCAACAACACCCAGTTCTTGAGCGATCTCGAGAGCACGACCCGAAAGCAGCGCCTTCGGTTTGCCGAGTTTATCACGCGTTACCGAAACATCCTTGCGACCCACGCCTTGACTAAAACCCGTGCCAAGAGCTTTAAGCACCGCCTCGCGCGAAGCAAAGCGGCTGGCATAGTGAGCAGCGGGACGCGATGATGCATCGCAATAAGCACGCTCTTCTTCGGTAAACACACGCCGAGCAAACGACGGCGTCTTTTCAAGAATTGATTTCATGCGGGAAATCTCGACGATATCAACGCCGATACCAGCTTCAGCCATGTTCACCTCCATATCGCACAGACTAAGTTATTGTAGCCCGTTCACAGAAGATGCGACAAACGAGGGTTATAAAACACAGCTACTATGTGAGACAAAAGCCCGCAAACGCAAAAAGGGGGAGGCCGCGAGGCCTCCCCCTTCTAAGTTCAAGCGTACGGCTC
>USHA01000069.1 GCA_900554325.1 uncultured Collinsella sp. | reverse complement strand
CCACTCCCAGCTCTCGGGTATCTCGAACGGGATCTCGTCCTCGATGCAGACGGGCTCGGACTCGCGGCCCCTGGCGTCCACCCTCTTCTCATAGCGGCGGCCATCGGAACCGGCGAAGATGATCGACTCACCGCCCTTCGGGGCCTTCATCTCCCCCTCGGCCACGAGCTGCCGGCGCTGCCCGCGGATGCGCTCCAGCAGAACGCCGGCGGGCTCGTCTGCGGGGTCCTGCGGCACGAGCCCTCCCTGAACCGCCAGCTGCAGCACCGACTTGCGCAGGCGGCCGGGCAGCGCGGCGTCGAGCTCCTCGCGGGCGTCCTCGAGCTCACCGTACTCCTCGACCAGGGGCATGAGCTCGTTCACCCGCTCGACGATGCGGCGCTGCTCGGCGAGAGGCGGAACTGGGACCAGAATGACGTTCAATGACTTCTGATTAGTCTTTGGCATTTTGACACGCGTATCACCCTTAAGCGTCTCCTCAGTGAAGAAATTGCTGAGGAGAACCGTGAGGACATATTCAGGTTGCAGCTTGGTGTTGAGCGGATACATATCCGCACTACACAGCCCATCAAAAGGGGCGATAACCGCCTTTCGAAGAGCTGGACGAATCTTCGAATAGAGAATCTGTCCTGCAGAGAACAGGTGATTGGCGCTCTTAACCTCGTCGGCCTTAACACTATGACAGAACAAGAGCTTTCCGGTGCCTTTTTGGATGTTGTCAGGCGCGATATGAGGAAAGTCCTGATATTTCAACGGGTCGACCAAACGCGCTGCAATTCCAATGACTTCACTAAATCTCGCCCAGGCCCAGCTTTCCGGAATCCCAAACGGAACCTCGTCCGCGATGCACTTGTCGCTCAGAACGCGTCCCTTAGTGTCCACGTGCTTCTCATAGGGGGAGCCATCGGAACCGGATTGGCTTTCAACTGTATTCGCGACAAGCGTTGTAAAATCTAGTGAGACGAGCATCCCGGTTGCTCCAGCGCTTCGATGCTCTGGTCTTTAGCGTCTTTCGTTCAGTGGGGGACTGACCGCAAGCGGCGTAAACAAGAAAGGGGACAAGCGTAAATGAAAGCAACCGAGGCGAATCTGCTCGACCTTATGGGCGTGGCGAAGATGCAGTTTGTCATTCCCGTGTACCAGCGAGTTTACTCGTGGAGTGTAAAAGAGTGCGAGGTGCTTTGGGATGACGTCATGCGAGCGGGTCGTGATGGCGTATCGCACTTCGTGGGGTCAATGCTTTATATCCCCGAGTCCGAGAGCTCTGCCACGAGCATTTCGCGCGTGCTTCTGATTGACGGACAGCAGCGCATGACGACGTTTTCGTTGATGATTGCAGCTTTGGCTGACTATTTGGAGAGCAACCCCGACAAGGCTGGCTTCCTTGGCGACCTCAAAATCTCGGCGCTGAGGAAAAATTACCTCTTTAACGATGACGACTACAACGGTCTGGCACGCTACAAGCTGGTGCTCTCGCAGGACGATAAAGAGACGCTGTTCTCCATCGTGTCTGGGGCTCCCGTGCCAGATGAAAAATCGGATCGGATTGTCGAGAACCATGCGTTCTTCCGCGAGAAGATGCGTGGTAAATCATTTGACCCGGCAAGGCTTTGGGCGGGGCTAAACCGCGTGCAGGTCATCGACACTAAGCTCACCGCTGGCGTTGATAATGCCCAGCTCATATTTGAGTCCATGAACTCCAAGGGCAAGCCGCTCACGCCCATTGACCTCATCCGTAACTACGTTCTAATGTCGCTTCCCAACGACGAACAGACCAATCTTTATGAGGGTTATTGGCATCCACTCGAGTGCTTGTTCGGAAAAGGCGGCGAGGACGAGTTCAATGCATTTATCTGGTACTGGCTGTGGCTTAAAGTTCCCAATAGGATGCCGAAGGAGAACGAGGCCTACTACGAGTTTAAGCGCTATTTCGCCGACGACTACGATGGTGACACCGAGGGCCTGCTTAAGGAGCTGCGAGGGTATGCACATAGATACGCCAGTCTGTTCCTTGGTAAGGAGAAGGACGACGGACTGCGCCGAGTGTTCGGCAGAATCGTAAGCCTCGATGTGAAGCAGATAAGGCCCCTCTTAATGTTGCTTTATTCGGTTTACGAGGGGAATGGACTAGACCGCAATGCGTTTTTACGTATCTGCGAGACTATCGAGTCGTTTCTGTTCAGGCGAGCGGTTTGCGGCAGACTTACCACGGGCCTAAATAATTTCTTTGCCGGCATGTATCGCAATCTCGAGCAGCAGGACGATATCGAGGAGTACGTTACGGCGATGCTCCTTATCCACAGCAGCGGTATGACCGCATACTTTCCGACAGACGAGCATTTTGTCGAGGAGTTTAAGACGCGTGACTGCTACAACCGCTTCTCTAAAAAGCGCTATTACCTGGAACGCATGGAGAACTGGCACCACCCGAAGGAGTCCATCTCAGCCGACGATTACCAGATCGAGCACATCATGCCCCAGACGATCGATGATGAGCACGGCTGGAAGGAATCGCTTGGTGAGAACTGGGAAGACGTCCACGACAGGCTGTGCAACAACTTGGGAAATCTTACGCTGACGGGCTACAACCAGGAGTACTCAAACCGGTCGTTCTCGGACAAGCTCAATCTGCCTGACGTCGGATTTAAGTGCAGTCCGCTCTACCTGAACAAGTCGATCGCCTCGCGTGAAAAATGGGGTGAGGAAGAGATTGGACAGCGCGCGGACGAGCTGGCGAAAGAGGCGTGTGAGATATGGAAATATCCCGACCTTCCGGCAGACGTCGTCGACAAGTACCGTCCTTCTCGCGGGGAGTCTGATGAGGCTCCTATCTGGACTCTGCAGGAGAATCACCCCACCTTTGCCGAAGGTGGGCTCAACCAGAAGCTTTTCGATGAGGTGCGCGAGTCCGTTCTGAGTGGTAACCCTTCGTGGGAGTCCTACATAGCTAAGTACTATGTAGGCTTCAGGTCGGGCAAGCGAAAACTGCATGCCGTGTTAGAAGGCAGGACCAGCAACGGTGGTTGGATTGCCGTTGGCTTGGCAAAGAGTGTGGATGATCTAACGGATCCAGAGGACATGTGCCAGGACAAGCGTACGCAGGGTGGATTTGGCCCGGGCTTACCCACTTACGTTGCGCTTCGGAATGCCGATGACATTCCTGCGGTGCTCGATCTCATAAAGCAGTGCTAGGTTGAAGGCTGGGAATCTAGTTCCCGGCCCTTGCCAGCTCAAAATCGTCGATGGCTCGTCCGCCCGTCTACACCCTTACGATCCTGCGGGCCGCACTCAACAGCTCGTACTCCCTCTGGCTCCACTGGTACAGCTCGGTCGCGCGTACGGCGTCGCGGCACAGGTCTAGAAACACCTCGGCGCCCTCGCAGAAGCACTCGCGGGCAAAGGCGCCGGATCCGTCCGCAACGCACGCGCCGTCGGCAAAGAGCTTCCAGCTGGACGGCTCGCGCGAGCCGTCTCCGAGCAGCTTGATCTGCAGAACATGTGGGCCGCCAGCGGCACATGGCCCTTCTTCCAACGCCTGCACCGTAAAGCGCATCTGGAGGGACAGAGTATAAAATCCGGAAAAGAGTCGAAATAGGCACCTTAAAACTTCGGAAAAGTGTAGCTGGATGACAAAACAGCACTTAGAAGCCGGTGCTGGATGCGGGATCCTGTGGCCGCCTTCAGCCCTCGCTACTCGTCGTCCCCGTCGTTGGGGTCGCCCTTGAGGGTGTTGATGTCCAGGTACTGGTTGTCGTCCTCTTTTTGCTGCGTTGCCGATTCGGACGCGGTGGGGCCGCGGAACAGCTGGAATCCCTCAAACGCAATGGCGCCGAGCAGGGCAATGACAATGGCGATAAAGGCAACCTTGACTGCCTGCGGAAATTCCGAGAAACGCAGCGCCTTTTCCTCGGCGTAATAATCGGCGAAGCGCTCTTCGCCCGTGCTTTTGGTATACGCCGGTGCGGACGCGGCCTCCGGGTCATATTCCGGTGCAGGCGTGGCGGCGTACGGATCGTTGAGATAATCGCTCGATGCGGTGCCATAATCCTCGGTCTCGATGCGACCGGTGCCAGCATAGCCATCGGAATAATCGGAATATGCTGCACCGCCCTCATAGTCCACGGCGCTCGTGTTGGCGGCAAAAAGCGGGTTAACTGGAACATCGAGCGCCGGCATGCCGGTAGAGGTCTCATCCAGATCGGCTGCAGCCCAGGAATCGTGGACAACCTGATGGGCAACGGGCTCATCGAGCCTTGTGACCGGAGGCTTGCGTGCCGCAGGAACAGGCAACTGCTGGGCGCTGTACATAACAGTGCTGTCGGCCGATTTGCCCTGCGTCGCTGCTGCGAGAAATGCCGCCGTCTCGGACGGGTCGCTTGCGGGGCGGGGAGCGGGCGTGGGCGCCGAAGTGGGTGCGGGTGTAGGCGCGGGCGTCGAAACAGCCGGCTGCGCAGGAGTCGGCGCAGATGCGGTCTTAGGCGCAAGTGCGGGATTGGGGCTTGACGGGCGAGCCCCGCCGCCGCCCATGAGTTCGTCGGCGGTCCACGGGCGATCATCCATCACATCGTCAAGGCTCAGCGAAAACAGGTCGTCTTCGCCCTCATCGAACATGCGGTGCACATGTCCACCAATTGCCGCAATCAATCCGCGACCGGTGCATGATGCCTTGCTCAACGCCATTCTGTCCCATCCTTTCGAAATACTAATGACATCGATTATATGGAACTTCCCAAGCGGCCCGGTCTTGGATTCGTGCTTTCCAGAACTCGCGCCCAAAAGGGGAGGGGCAATCCAGGCGAGTGCCTACTTGTCGCCGGCCGCCGCCTTGGCCTCATTGAGGTAGCTGTAGAAGCTGTACTTGGAGATGCCAAAGAACTCGCAGGCGCGCTCGCTCGACTTGGAAATGAGGAAGGCACCGCGACGGTCGAGGTAGCCAATGGCACGAATGCGCTCGTCTTTGGTCATGAGTGCCGCGGGCTTGCCCACAAACTGCTCGCACTCGTGCAGCAGGTCCTCGAGCAGGTCGCCGATGTTCTTGGTAATGGGCTCGGGCTCGGTATAGCCCGTGCCGCCGGTGCCGGTGAAAGCGTCGAGCGAGCGCTCAAAAGCCTTCATAAGCGTAATGTCAAAGTTGATGCCCAAAATGCCGACGGGCTTGCCTTCGTCGTTGCGGATAAAGATGGTCGAGGACTTGAGCAGCTTGCCATCGGTGGTTTTAGTGAGGTACGGCTCGCGGTCGTGTACGTCGGTGCTGCCCTCGTGCATGGACTCAAACACGATATGGCTGGGGCCGTCACCCAGTTTGCGCCCGCTGACGTGGCCGTTTTCGATTACTACGATGGAGTGGTCCACGTCCTCGGTCTCCAGATCGTGGACGACGACTTCGCAGTTGGGGCCAAATTGGAGCGCCAGACCGTGTGCGAGGCGCTTGTAAAACTCAATCTGTGCGGGGGTCATGGGTGCCTTCCTAAAAATTAGTTTGGGCACACTTTGCCATAAACCACACTTGACCGCAAACAAATCCATCAACAAGGCAATTCATGACCGTTCGGCGGCGAAAAAGTACCGATTACGGCAACAAACAATTCGTTAGGTATGCCAATCAAAAAGTGTGATAGAACATTACTAACAAACTTTTTGTTTGGCATCCACATAAAAGTTCAGCCGTGTGAATGGGATCGGGCTGAAACGCGTATGCGGGGGCCGGCAAGAGAGAACTTAAGGAGTTCACCGTATGGCCGATAAGATCCAGTGGGCGAGCAACACGATGCCCAAGAGCGATGACAAGCACTTGGGAATCATGAGTCTCGACCACGTGAAGAAGGCCCGCGCCTTCCACCAGTCGTTCCCCCAGTACACCGTCACTCCGCTTGCCCGCCTGGACGGCCAGGCCGCGCGCCTGGGCCTGTCCAACCTGTGCGTTAAGGACGAGAGCTATCGCTTTGGCCTCAACGCCTTTAAGGTCCTGGGCGGCTCGTTTGCCATGGCCAACTACATTGCCGACGAGACCGGCAAGGACGTTGCCGAGTGCACCTTCGATTACCTGACCTCCGATCAGCTTGCCAAGGACTTTGGCCAGGCCACCTTCTTTACCGCCACCGATGGCAACCATGGCCGCGGCGTGGCATGGGCTGCCAACAAGCTGGGCCAGAAGGCTGTCGTGCACATGCCCAAGGGTTCCACCAAGCCCCGCTTCGATAACATCGCCGCCGAGGGCGCAACGGTGACCATCGAAGAGGTCAACTACGACGAGTGCGTGCGCATGGCTGCCGCCGAGGCCGACGCCTGCGAGCGTGGCGTCATCGTTCAGGACACCGCCTGGGAGGGCTACGAGAAGATCCCGTCCTGGATCATGGAGGGTTACGGCACCATGGCTTCCGAGGCTGCCGAGCAGCTGCGCGAGATGGCCATCAACCGCCCGACGCACGTGTTTGTCCAGGCTGGCGTGGGTTCGCTCGCCGGCGCCGTGGTGGGCTACTTCACCAACCTGTATCCCGATAACCCGCCCACCTTCGTCGTGGTTGAGTGCGCGCCTGCTGCCTGCCTGTACAAGGGCGCTGCCGCCGGCGACGGCGATCCGCGCATCGTGGACGGTGACATGCCCTCCATCATGGCCGGTCTGTGCTGCGGCGAGCCCAACATTCTGGGCTGGGATATCCTGCGCAACCACGCCACCGCCTTCGTGTCCTGCCCCGACTGGGTCACCGCTCGCGGCATGCGCACCCTGGGCGCTCCCGAGAAGGGCGACCCGCGCGTCATCTCCGGCGAGTCCGGCGCTGTGACCACCGGCCTGGTTGAGACCCTCATGCTCGATCCCGAGTACGCCGAGCTCAAGGAACTCATCGGCCTGGACAAGACGAGCTCCGTGCTCTGCTTCTCCACCGAGGGCGACACCGATCCCGACCAGTATCGCCGCATTGTTTGGGAAGGCGAATATCCCACTTGCTAATCGTTGGGGCGGAGTAAATAGGTATCGCTCCGCCACCTCACAGGTAGATTCCTTCGTTTGAAAGGTTATGAACAATGGCTAAAGAACTCGATTTCGACGCTATCAAGGCTGCTGCTGAGTCCCATCGTGCTGATATGACTCGCTTCCTGCGCGCTATGATCTCCCATCCCTCTGAGTCCTGCGAGGAGGGCGAGGTTGTCGCTTGCATCAAGGCCGAGATGGAGAGCCTTGGCTATGACGAGGTCAAGGTCGACGGCCTGGGCAACGTCATGGGCTTTATGGGCGAGGGCGACAAGATCATCGCCATCGACTCCCACATCGACACTGTCGGCATCGGCAACATCGAGAACTGGGACGCCGATCCCTATGAGGGCTACGAGACCGACGAGATCATCTACGGCCGCGGCGGCTCCGACCAGGAGGGCGGCATGGCTTCTGCTACCTACGCTGCCAAGATGATGAAGGACATGGGCCTCATCCCCGAGGGCTACAAGATCATGGTCGTCGGCACCGTCCAGGAAGAGGACTGCGACGGCATGTGCTGGCAGTACATCTACAACAAGGACGGCATTAAGCCCGAGTTCGTCATTTCCACCGAGCCCACCGACGGCGGCATCTACCGCGGTCACCGCGGCCGCATGGAGATCCGCGTCGACGTTCACGGCACCTCCTGCCACGGCTCCGCTCCCGACCGCGGCGACAACGCCATCTACAAGATGGCCGACATCATCGCCGACGTCCGCGCCCTCAACAACAACGGCTGCGACGAGTCGACCGACATCAAGGGTCTCGTCAAGATGCTCGACCCCAAGTACAATCCCGAGCACTTCGAGGATGCCCGCTTCCTGGGCCGCGGCACCTGCACCGTCAGCCAGATCTTCTACACCAGCCCCAGCCGTTGCGCCGTGGCCGACTCCTGCGCCATCTCCATCGACCGTCGCATGACCGCCGGCGAGACCTGGGAGTCCTGCCTGGACGAGATCCGCAACCTGCCGGCTGCCAAGAAGTACGGCGACGACGTGAAGGTCTCCATGTACATGTACGACCGTCCGTCCTGGACCGGCGAGGTCTACGAGACCGAGGCTTACTTCCCCACGTGGATCAACAAGGAGACCGCTCCGCACGTCAAGGCCCTCGTCGACGCCCACAAGGCCATGTTTGGTGACGAGCGCATCGGCTGCGAGCCCAGCATGGACAAGCGCACCGGTCGCCCGCTGTGCGACAAGTGGACCTTCTCCACGAACTGCGTCTCCATCCAGGGCCGCTACGGCATCCCCTGCGTGGGCTTTGGCCCGGGTGCCGAGTCTCAGGCTCACGCTCCCAACGAGGTCACCTACAAGGACGACCTGGTCACCGCTGCCGCCATGTATGTGGCTGCCCTGAACCTCTACGATCCGAGCCAGGCCGATGGCGACGCCACCGTGTTCCGTGCCGGTCTGACCAACAACAAGATCGATTAGTCCCATTCCTCGATTTTGTTGAGCCGGGGGACGCTCGTGTCCCCGGCACCCCCTGTTGACTTGGGGCCCGCGGTCGTTATCTCCCATGCTTCCTCAACGGTGGCGGGTCCTCGTCATGGTGCTCTGCATGTTCTAGCCACACGCGCATGCCGGAGCACATCTACTCATTGCGATCGTTTCATCTTTAGAAAGGACATTTCCATGGACGCTAAGTTTACCGAGCTCGTCGAGCAGCTGAACGGCCTCGATTTTAAGGGTATGTACGGTAGCGACTTCCTGCACACTTGGGACAAGACCACCGACGAGCTCAAGGCGCTCTACATCGTCGCCGACGCCCTGCGCGAGCTGCGCGAGAACAACGTCTCGTCCAAGATCTTCGACTCGGGCCTGGCAGTCTCCCTGTTCCGCGACAACTCCACCCGTACGCGCTTCTCTTTCTCTAAGGCCGCCAACCTGCTCGGCCTTGAGCTGCAGGACCTGGACGAGAAGAAGTCCCAGATCGCCCACGGCGAGACCGTCCGCGAGACCGCTACCATGATCTCCTTCATGGCCGACGTCATCGGCATCCGCGATGACATGTACATCGGCAAGGGCGATGCCTACATGGCCGAGGTCTCCGAGTCCGTGCAGCAGGCCTACGAGGACGGCGTTCTGGATCACCGTCCCACGCTTATTTCCCTGCAGTCCGACTCCGATCACCCCACGCAGTCCTCTGCCGACATGCTCTACCTCATCAACGAGTTTGGCGGCCTCGAGAACCTCAAGGGCAAGAAGGTTGCCGTCACCTGGGCCTATTCGCCCTCTTACGGCAAGCCGCTGTCCTGCCCGCAGTCGCTGATCAGCCTGCTGCCCCGCTTTGGCATGGACGTCACCCTGGCCCACCCCGAGGGCTACGACCTCATGCCCGAGGTCGTCGAGCGCGCCAAGGGCTATGCCGCCGAGTCCGGCACCACCTTTAAGCAGGTCAACACCATGGCCGAGGCCTTCGAGGGCGCCGACATCGTGATCCCCAAGAGCTGGGCTCCGTTTGCCGCCATGGAGAAGCGTACCAACCTGTACGCCGAGGGCGACGACGCCGGCATCGCTGCGCTCGAGAAGGAGCTGCTCGCCCAGAACGCCACCCATCAGGACTGGTGCTCTACGACCGAGCTCATGGAGAAGACTGCCAACGGCCAGGACACCATCTTTATGCACCCGCTGCCCGCCGACATCTCCGGTGTCTCCTGCGAGCACGGCGAGGTTAACGCCGACGTCTTCGACATGCACCGCGTGGGCATGTACAAGGAGGCCAGCTACAAGCCGTACGCCATCGCTGCCATGATGTTCCTGCAGAAGGTTGCCGATCCCGCCGCTACCCTCAAGGCCCTCGACGAGCGCAACACCGCTCGTTGGCTCCAGGCCTAAAGCCGGGTTGAGGTAAGCCATGTAAAGGGGGCGCTCTGCCAATCGGCGGGGTGCCCCTTTTTTGCATCGCGGGCGTGCGGGATAAGTGCTTTCGATGTGGATGCCCGCGGCGCGAGTTATGGGTACGATGGTTTCAGGGGAGGTATCACCATGAAACTTGGATGCGTCATTATGGCCTCGGGCGAGGGCAAGCGGTTTGGCTCTAACAAGATGCTTGCCGATATCTATGGCGAGCCGCTGATTGCCCGGGCCATCGATTCGGTTCCCCGGGGCTTTGACGTTGTGGTCTCGACGCGTTGGCCCGAGGTCGCCCAGATTTGCGAGGACAAGCATTGCCCGTGCGTGCTGCACGATGGCGAGCTGCGCAGCGAAAGCGTCCGTGCGGGCCTTTCGTGGGGAGTCGAACGCAACTGGAAAGGTTGCCTCTTTTTGCCGGGCGACCAGCCGCTTGTGAGCGCGGATTCTTTTGATGCCATGGTTCACGCGTTTGACGAGCGTGGCCGCAAACATCCGGTGCGCTTGGCGTGCAGCGGTGAGCCTTCGAGTCCGGTGCTCTTTCCGGCGGAACTGTTCGATGCACTTATGTGTCTTGAGGGCAAGGACGGCGGCGGTTCGATTCTCAAAGGTCGCGTCGACGTCACGCTGGTCGAAGCGCGTGCCTACGAGCTGTGGGATGTCGATACCGCCAAGGGACAGCGACGCATAGCGGAGCATATTGCCGCCTGCTCGTATTTTGATCGCGTGGCCAACTGTATGAATCGATAAGGAGCAACATGATCATCATCAAAAACGGCGCGCTCGTGACGCCCCAGGGGCTTCGCCGCGCCGATCTTGCCATGGAGGGCGATAAGATCGTGCGGATTGCCGCGGCGATTGAGCCGGGCGCCGACGATACCGTCGAGGACGCCGCGGGCTGCTGGGTGTTTCCCGGCTTTATCGACGGCCACACGCACATGCAGTGCTGGACCGGCATGGATTGGACAGCCGATAGCTTTGAAACCGGCACGCGTGCGGCTGCCTGCGGCGGTACGACGACCATCGTGGACTACGCGACGGCCGATCGCGGCGTGACCATGCCCGATGCCTTGGCCGAGTGGCATCGCCGTGCCGACGGAACCTGCACGGCCAACTACGCCTTTCATATGGCACTCGCCGAGTGGAATGAGCGCAACCGCGCCGATCTTTCGGCTATGCGCGAGGCGGGCGTATCGTCGTTTAAGACCTACTTTGCCTACGATCATTTGCGCCTGGACGATGCCGAGACGCTCGAGGTGCTCGAGGAGCTCAAGCGTATTGGCGGCATACTGTGCGTGCATTGCGAGAACGGTACGCTGGTGAATGAGCTGCAGAAGCGCGTGTACGAGCAGGGGATTCATGGGCCCGAGGGGCATGCGCTCAGCCGCCCGGACGTGTGTGAGGCCGAAGCCGTGAGCCGCCTGCTGTATCTGGCGCACCTGGCCGGCGACGCCCCAGTCAACGTGGTGCACCTTTCGACCAAGTTGGGGCTCGAGGCCATTCGTGCGGCCAAGGCGCGCGGGCAGAAGAATATCTATGTCGAGACCTGCCCTCAGTATCTGATGCTCGACGACACCTGCTATCTGGAGCAGGGCGAGGACGGCTTTGCGGGCGCCAAGTACGTGATGAGTCCGCCGCTGCGCCATGCGGGTGACCGTGCGGCCCTGCGCGAGGCGCTTGTGGCCGGCGAGATCGATACGATTGCGACCGACCATTGCAGCTTTAACCTGCACGGGCAAAAGGACCGCGGGCGTGACGATTTCCGCGCGATTCCCAACGGCGGGCCCGGCGTGGAGCATCGTCCCGTCGCGATCGCCACGAGCTTTGAGGGCCAGCTGGGCCCCGAGGACCTCTGCCGCTTGATGAGCGAGAACCCGGCGCGCGTCTTTGGCATGTATCCGCGCAAGGGCTGTCTTGCCGAGGGCTCCGATGCCGACGTGTGCGTGTGGGATCCCAAAGCGCGCTGGACAATCAGTGCCGCGACGCAGCATCAGGCCGTGGACTACACGCCGCTCGAGGGTTTTGAGGCACATGGCCGCGCCAAGGCCGTGTTTGTGAACGGCGTGCTGGCCGCGCGCGACGGCGAGCCCACCGGAGCCCAACCCGGCCGCTACGTGCCCCGCTAGCAGCAAAGATGCCGTGTCCCCTCCTCAGTTGCGGTGAAATACGGACTGTTTGCGGCCGTCGGGCGGCCA
>USHA01000068.1 GCA_900554325.1 uncultured Collinsella sp. | reverse complement strand
CACCGCACTCGCCGTAAAGTATTGCGACAGCCCCGTAAACCAGCCGTGCGCATAGCTCGCGTTGTAGGCGGCAAAGCAGCCGGGAATGTTGATACCCTTGGGACATGGCATGCAGTAGCCGCATCCCGTGCAGGGCACGCGATTCGATTTTTCAAACTCATCCAGCACGTGCGCGATCGTGTCGAGCTGGTTGGCAGTCATCGAATTCGGCAACGCGAGGTCTGCCAGTGACGAATTCTCGTCCACCTGCGCGGTATCGGTCATACCAGAAAGCAGCATCGTCACCTGAGGATGATTCCACACCCACGAAAGACCCCAGGCGGCAGGAGTGCGCAAATGCGGGTCACGGGCACTATCGAGCACAGCGCGGGCCCGTGGCGGCAGCTTGCCCGCTAAACGCCCGCCCAGCAGCGGCTCCATCACAAACACCGCGAGCCCGCGCTCCGCAGCCGCCATGAGTCCTGCCGTTCCCGCTTGGTAACGCTCGCCGGCATAGTTGTACTGTATCTGGCAAAAATCCCAGTCATATGCGTCAAGCATCGTCAGGAAATCCACCGCGCTGCCGTGGTACGAAAAACCAATCTGGCGAATACGCCCCGCCGCCTTTTGACACGCGATCCAGTCCTCAATGCCCAACGCCACCACACGTTCCCACTGGGTGGGCGAGGTAATGTTATGCATGAGGTAATAGTCGATATGGTCGGTCCGCAGGCGCCGCAGTTGCTCATCGAAGAACCGGTCGAAATCCTCCGCGCACTTGCACGAAGCATGCGGCAACTTGGTCGCCAGCAACACCCGGTCACGCAGCCCCAAGCGCTCAAGCGAGGCGCCCACGCACGCCTCGTTACCGGGATAGAGATACGCGGTGTCCAGATAATTAATCCCCTGCTCCACCGCACGGGAAATGATGGCATCGGCTGTCTTCGCATCCGGACGTCCCGGCGCACCGGGAAACCTCATGCAGCCCAGACCCAACGCCGAGATACGGTTGCCGCTTTTGGGGTCAACGCGATATTGCACGGCCCCTCCCTTCGCCATCAGCGCCCCGGCAAGGCGAAACACAATGGTCACGCAGCCGAAACATCGTGGAATCGCAATCGAGAACGTATCGTAACGCAGTAGAAATCGAGCTGTCACGGCACCGCTTTAACATCAGCAAAAAGCCCGATGAAAGGGGCCGGGCATGACCACGCGCATGTCTTTGCGGTCTGCCCCGCGGCATAAGCGCACAGCGCAATAGTTTCTTTTTCATAACAGCCGCCCCGCGCACCCATCAATCACCCCGGCAGCATACAATCCATCAGGCGCCCCGCACGCGGGCGCCTTTTTGTGAGGAGATGATTCACATGCAGATCAACAAGGTCGCCTTTATCGGCAAGGGCGGCGTCGGCCTGCTCTACGGCAGCATGATTGCCAAGGCCCTCGGCAATGACGCCGTCGAATACGTTATGGATGACGCCCGTTTTGAGCGTCACGCGGGCGATGCGCTCACCGTCAACGGAAAGCCTTGCGATCTCACGTCCGTCCGCGCCAGCGAGGCAGCGCCCGCCGATCTGGTCATCCTGACGGTCAAGACCACCGGTCTCGACCAAGCACTCAAGACTATGGAGCGTGTCGTGGGACCCAACACGCTCATCGCCTCGCTGTGCAACGGCATTACGAGCGAGCAAAAGATTGCCGAGCGCTTTGGCTGGGAGCACACCGTCCTGGGTATCTGCCAAGGCATGGACGCCGTGTTCCTCAGCGGAGAGCTCACCTTTACCAATGCGGGCGAGATTCGCTTTGGCGCGGCAGCGGGCACCAAGCCCGCAACCGTTACCGCCATCGACGAGCTCTATACGCGCTGCGGCATCGCCCATACCGTCGAGAGCGACATTGCGCACCGCATGTGGGCCAAACTCATGCTCAACGACGGCATCAACCAGACCTGCATGGCCTACGGCGGGACCTACGGAAGCGCCACGGAGCCGGGCTCCGAGCAGCGCCGCTGTTTTGTCTCCGCCATGCGCGAGACGCTTGCGGTTGCCAACGCCGAGGGCGTTGAGCTGACCGAGGCAGACCTGACGCAAATGGTGCACCTCATCGAGGGAATCGACCCCGCCGGTATGCCCTCGATGGCGCAGGACCGCATCGCACAACGAAAAACCGAAGTCGAGGAGTTCGCGGGCACCATTTGCCGCCTGGCCGCCAAACACGATATCCAAGTGCCGCAAAACGATTGGCTCTACCAGAGGATTCGCGAAATAGAAAGCAGCTGGTAGTGCTCGGCATACTGTAGCCAGCAGATCCAATGGCAAAGCCGCCGCAAGGGGCACTCCCCTCGCGGCGGCTTCCTTTTTCATCTTTGGTCAAAAATCAGCTTCACAACGGTTAGAGCTGCGACTCCGACGCCTGGTCCTCATCGTCGCGACAAAGGACTACACCTGCACTTCCCAGCAGCGCGGCCGCGATCAGCGCGCCGACCACGATAGGAGCAGCCCCGCATGTCCCCTGCATGCCCGCGACGAGCGCGGCCGTGGGACCAAGGCAGCCAAGCATCAACGCGACGGCGGCAACGGCGATATCTCGAGCATTCACAAGACCACTTCCTCCAAGAGAAAGACCTTATTTCTCATGAACTAGTGTGCCCCGCGCCCATATGCGCGACGTACCGTCACGGTAAGGGCTCTGTTAGCTCAGGCGCATACATAGAACGGACGTCTTTACGTTGCCCAAAAGCTCGGTAAAGACACCCGTCCGCCAAATATCCGTGATGCAGAAAAATTACCAACCGGTGTAGTAGTCGGTGGTTCCGGCAGCGCAGCCGGAGTCATAGACCTTGCAATCACCCTTGGAGCCCGTAAAGGTCGAGCCCTGGGCCATATCGCCCGCGGCAACAACGTAATAGCCGTCGGAATCGCGCCAGAAGCCCTCAGAATCCTGAGTCCATTCGCCCGTGCGATAGTGATAAAGCACATTGCTGCTGTAATAGGTCTCGCGGCGCCCGTTGTAGTTATTGACACCCGCAGAGCGCGTCAGGCCCGATCCGTTCGTGCAGGACGCGGCAGACGCGTAGGACGGAGTGTAACCGGCGTTGTAGTACGAAGCCTCGGCAGCCTCCGCCTCGGCGGCAGCCTCGAGCGCTTCGCGCTTGGCATCCTCAAGCGCAGTGCGCAGCTCATCGAGCTCGGTCGACTTGGCGTCGACCTCCCCCATCGTCAACAGGCTACCCGCGCCGTCGATACAGCCCTGCAGCACAGCGCGCTCGTCATCGGTGGCATAGTCGCCATACATATTCATGATGATCTGAGCGCGCATCTCCAGGGAATCGCGCTTGGCCTCCATCGAGGCGTTCCACTCCTGCATGGAACCATAACCATCGCCGCGATAGTCAACGGGCTGTACCAGCGTCGTCTCGGACGGCGTAGATCCAACCGTATCGGACAATGTTGCGGCATGGGCATCAGTTGCACCGGCGCCCGCCAAAAGTGCCACGGTCAGAGCGGCGGAAAGGGCGGCGGCTTTCGGTTTTCGTGAATCGATCCTCATGTAGCTGGAAACCTCCGTAGTGCGTTTTTGCTGCGTTTGAGCTGCGTGTGATTCGATCGCGCTGCATAGTACCCCGAGCAAATCGCGACCTGCGGTTTTACTCAAAAGGCGCACGTCAATTGCGTAAAACTCACATCCTCTCAACAGGAGTTTTCCACAACTCGAATGCATAAAGCGTGTCAAAAACCCTGTCTTTTGCGCCCTTTCTATGCAAAAAAGGCGCCTGTGCAACTATTGTTCGCACAGGCGCCTTGAGCAGGCATTTTATGCAGTTATACCTATCGAGTCGCAAGGGGTCCTTGCACAAGTCGCTTTACTCGTCCAGCGCGGCGAAGGCCTGCTTCAGGTCCCAAATGATATCCTCGGCGTTCTCGGTACCGATGGAAAGACGGATCGTTGAGGGCGTGATGTTCTGCTCGGCGAGCTCCTCGGCAGACAGCTGGGAGTGCGTGGTGGTAGCCGGGTGCACGACGAGCGACTTGACGTCGGCCACGTTGGCGAGCAGCGAGAACACCTGCAGATGATCAATGAACTTCCAAGCTGCCTCCTGGCCACCCTTAATCTCAAAGGTAAAGATCGAGGCACCGCCACGGGGGAAGTACTTCTGATAGAGCTCGTGATCGGGGTGCTCAGGCAGGCTCGGGTGATTCACCTTGGCAACATGGCTGTCACCAGCCAGGAACTCAACGACCTTCTTGGTGTTCTCGACATGACGGTCAACGCGCAGCGACAGAGTCTCGGTGCCCTGGAGCAGAACCCAGGCGTTGAACGGGCTGATGCAGGCGCCCTCGTCACGCAGCAGGATGGCGCGGACATAGGTTGCGAAGGCGGCGGGACCGGCAGCCTCGGCAAACGAGACGCCATGGTAGGAGGGGTTGGGCTCGGCGATCTGCGCATACTTGCCGCTCGCCTTCCAATCGAAGTTACCGCCGTCGACGATCACACCGCCCAGCGAGGTGCCGTGGCCGCCGATGAACTTGGTTGCGGAGTGGACGACGATGTTGGCACCATGCTCCAGCGGACGGAACAGATACGGGGTGCCGAAGGTGTTGTCGACGACAACCGGTAAACCGTGCTTCTTGGCGATCTCGGAGATGGCGTCGATATTGGGGATGTCGGAGTTGGGGTTGCCGAGCGTCTCGAGATAGATGACCGTGGTGTTGTCCTTGATGGCCCCCTCGACCTCTTCCAGGTTATGGGCATCGACGAAGGTGGTCTCGACGCCAAACTGGGAGAGCGTATGCTCCAGCAAGTTGTAGGAGCCACCGTAGATAGTCTTCTGGGCAACCACATGGTCACCGGCCTGGGCAAGGGCCTGCAGGGTATAGGTGATGGCAGCAGCACCGGAGGCGACGGCTAGACCTGCCACGCCACCCTCGAGCGCGGCGATACGATCCTCGAAGACGCCCTGGGTGGAGTTGGTCAGACGGCCGTAGATGTTTCCGGCGTCGGCAAGACCAAAGCGGTCGGCGGCGTGCTGGGAGTTGCGGAACACATAGCTCGTGGTCTGGTAGATAGGCACGGCACGGGAGTCGGATGCAGGATCGGCACTCTCCTGGCCAACGTGCAGCTGCAGGGTATCGAAACCAAAGGTGTGCTCGGGGTTGTTGATGAACTGGCTCATGATGATCTCCTTGATCGAACAAAAGTAAATAAAAAGAGAGAAGTAAGTCGCTGTCTCCTGATCACGCCGACGGGCGCAAACAGGAGCCCGGCATTCGTCTTGGTAAGCAATTCATATGCAGGCCTCCTTTCGCATCCCGGTTCCGTGGTTGGCTTAATTACCTACCGCCTTTGTGTGTTTTGAATAGTACGAGCATTGTTTCCGTCGGTCAATCACTTAAAAGCGCTAACTTGTTATCTGTTTTATAGATAACTATCGAAAGGACGGGCGCCGATGACCCTCCAGCAGCTTCGCTTTTTGATCGCCGTGGCAGAGTCCGGTTCGATCAACGCCGCAGCCCAGCGCCTCTATACCGCACAGTCCAATATCTCCAACGCCGTCAAAAGCCTGGAACAGGAACTTCATATCGAAATCTTTACGCGCTCTAGCCGCGGTGTTGCACTCACCAACGACGGCACCGAGCTTTTGGGTTATGCACGCCAGGTCGTAGAGCAGGCCGACATGCTTGAGGCCCGCTACGAGGACGGCGGTACCCCGCAAGCCCGCCTCGCCATTTCCGCCCAGCACTACGCCTTTTCGGTCGAGGCCTTTGTCAACGTAGTCGAGCGCTGCCGCGACAGCAAGTTCGAGTTCATCATGCGCGAGACCACCACATCGCAGATCATCGATGACGTCCGCGCGTTTCGCAGCGACATCGGCATCCTCTATCTGGACGACTTTAACGTCCGCGTTCTGCAGAAGGCTTTTGCCGATGCGCGCGCGAGCTTCCATCCCCTATTCGACGCGACGGTCCACGTCTTCGTTAGCGAGCGCCACCCGCTTGCCCGCCGCCCGCAGCTGTCCCTTGCCGACCTCACACCATATACGCGCTACAGCTTTGAGCAAGGTACCTCGAACTCCTTCTATTACGCCGAGGAACCTTTTAGCTATATCCCTTGCGACCGCAACATACGAATCTCGGACCGCGGAACACTTACCAACTTACTTATCACGTCGAACGGCTACACCCTGTCGACCGGTGCCCTCTCCAATGAAATGCAATGGGGTATGGCATCGATCCCGTTAGCAGACGCCCCAACGATGCACGTAGGCTATATCATGCACGACGAGCGCAAGCCCTCTCCCCTCTTGCAGCAATACCTCGACGAGCTCAACCGCATCATCCATGCCAACTAACTGTCGGAAGACGGGGTAGAAATCGTAGATTGCTAGCCCCCGGCGGGCATGGCGCTACAATGGTCACTCACACGAAACGTACCCAACGAAAGGAAGCCCGTGAAGGTCATCATCTATACCGACGGCTCGGCCCGATCAAATCCGGGACGCGGCGGCTACGGCGCCGTACTCAAATACACCAACCCCGCCGGCAAGACCTTCACCTCCGAGCTTTCACGCGGCTACGCCAAGACCACCAACAACCGCATGGAACTCATGGCGGTCATCGTGGCGCTCGAGGCGCTCAACCGCCCCTGCGAGGTCGAGGTCCATTCCGATTCGCAGTACGTCGTCAACGCTTTCAATAAACACTGGATCGACGGCTGGAAAAAGCGCGGGTGGAAAACTGCCAACAAGCAGCCCGTTAAGAACCGTGACCTGTGGGAGCGCCTGCTTGCCGCAAAGAGCAAGCATAAGGTGGAGTTCATCTGGGTTAAGGGCCACGCCGGCCACGAGCTCAACGAGCGCTGCGATGAGCTCGCCACCACGGCGGCCGACGGCAGCAACCTCGATATCGACACCGGCTTTAACGAGAGCGACCTGTAATAGCGTTTTCGCGCAGCTTTATATCCCCACGCGCTACACTCATCCTGTAGACCAAACAACGCAAGGGGGACGTATGCTGCGCATCGCGACCATCGGCACATCCATGATCACCGACGACTTTATCCAAGTCGTCAACGCCAACGACCAAGCCGCGTTTGTGGGCACGCTCTCGCGCGATGCCGAGCGCGGCGCCGCCTTTACCGCCGAACACGGCGGCGAGCGTAACTTCACCGCACTTGACGAGCTTGCGTCCGCCGTCGACGTCGACGCCGTCTATATCGGCAGCCCTAACGCACTTCACCACGAGCAGGCCCTTGCCTGCATCGCCGGTGGCAAGCATGTCATCGTCGAGAAACCCTTCTGCGCCACCGAAGCGCAGGCGCTGGAAGTCTTCCGCGCTGCCGAGGCAGCAGGTGTCGTGGCCCTCGAGGCCATGCGCCCGCTCCATGACCCCGCTTTCCACGCCGTCGAGGACGCCCTGGGCGAGATTGCGCCCATTCGTCGCGCCTCACTGCGCTTTGGCAAGTATTCTTCGCGCTACAACGAGGTTCTCGCGGGGCGCGCCACCAATATCTTCGACTGCCACATGGCCTCGGGCTCCCTCATGGACATTGGCGTCTACACCGTCGAGCCCATGGTCGAGATTTTCGGCATGCCCTCCGGCCTTACGAGCATGACTACTCTGCTCGACCCCACCACGCGACAGCTCACGCACGGCCCCATCGACGGCTGCGGTTCCATCCTCGCCAGCTACGGCGGTGGCCGCATCTCCGTCGAGCTCGCGCACTCCAAAATTACGAATGACCTGCTGCCCTCGCAGATCGAAGGCGAGCGTGGCACTATCCAGATCGACCATCTGTCCACGCCCCGCAACGTCCGCATCGACTATCGCGGCGATGTCGTACGCGGCTCAGCGACCGAGGCACCGCGCGAACAGGGCGACAACGGCCGCGTGCTCGACCTGCCCAAATCGAGCAACACTATGGAATACGAACTCACAGACTTTATCACCGCCATCGATGGCATCGATAACGTTAAGGAAGAGATTTGGGAGACCCCGGCGGGACGCCACGAGCTTGGCCACTACCGCGATGTCACGCTCGTCTCACTACGCATCATGGATGCCGTGCGTCAGCAGGCCGGCATAACCTTCCCGGCCGACGCAGGCAAGCAGGCATAGCGATGGGCCTCTTCGATACGTTCTTCTCCAGCGTCACCGGCGGCAGTCGAGAGCCTCAAAAACCGTCAAACGTCGAGCTCGAGCTGCGCCGCAGGCTTACCGTGCTTGCAAGCGACGAGGCCACTCAAGACACTCCCCTGCGTTATTTCCTGCGCTGGGCGGGGCAAGTCCAAGGCGTTGGTTTTCGCTTTACCAACACCAACCTCGCACAGGCACGCGCACTCACCGGCTGGGTGCGTAACATGGAAGACGGCTCAGTCGAGATGGAGATACAGGGAGCTCCGGCAGACATCCTATCTCATCTCGAGGCGCTTCATGCCTCCTACGAGCGCATGGGAACGCGTTTTCGCCTTGTAGATGCCCAGGTCCGAGCCCCACTTGCCAATGAAGACGGTTTCAGTCCTCATTATTAGTATTGTGTGCTAAATACGGTATCATTTACCTACGACCGTTGATAGAAAAGAGGCGAGGCGCATGGCGGTGCAAAGAAGGAATACCAAGCAGCGAAAGCTGGTTCTTGACGCCGTGCGCCAAAGCTATAACCATCCCACCGCCGACGAAATCTACAACGTCGTGCGCGCGCAGGATGACAAAATCAGCCGCGGTACGGTCTACCGCAACCTCAATCTCTTGGCTGACGCCGGCGAGATCCTCTCCATCAAGACGCCGGGCGGCAGCCGCTTCGATCGCACGACCGAGCCGCACGCACATATCATCTGCACCTCATGCAGCCGCGTCATCGACGTACCGCTCCCCTTCGATGCCCAGCTCGACGCCAAAGCGTCCGAGCAAATCGGCTGGCACGTCACGTCGCACTACACCATCTTCGAGGGTCTCTGCCCCGACTGCCGGTAGATGTTTGGAACATGCCTTAAAATCCACCTTTCCGCACTTTGCAGCAAAAAGTAGATTCCTAGACATGTCCCAAATGTCTACTCAGCAAGTAGACGACGCAGCTCTTCTTCGACCGTGCGCACGTAGCGGACGCGGTCGTTAATGCCACGCATAGAGGGATTGCAGCTCTCCATTAGATAAGGATGGCCCACGACGTTGAGCATGTCGCGATCGTTCTCATTGTCGCCAAACGCCATCATCTCATCGGGCGAAATACCCAGGGCACGACCGTAATCGGCAAGCGCGGAGCCCTTGCCCGAACCGAAACCGATAAAGTCCGTCCATTCGGTTCCCGACGTCATCACGTCAACACGGTCGCTAAAGAGGCGCTCGAAATACTCCAGGGCCGCCGGCTGATCCACCTCGGGCGTCTGGAAGGCAATCTTAATGACGTCCTCGTCGATGTCCTCGGGGCGGTCGACCACCGCCACATCGCAGTGGACCTCATAGCGCAAATGGTCGACGAACGCATCGTTGCCGCTCATGGTGTAGAGGTGTCCCTCACACGAAAGGGTCACGTCGGCATGGGGATACGCAACCACGGCATTCGCGATATCCATAGCAAGGCTACGCTCCATGGAGCGCTTGACAACGGCACGCCCCTCGCTCATCACCAGGGCTCCGTTCTCGCATACATAGGCGAGCTCATCGGCCACCGGGGTAAACAGATAGCGCAAGCTCGCATATTGACGACCGCTCGCCGGCATAAACACGATACCGCGACGATGCAGTTCATCGATGAGCTCAAAGGCCTCGGAACGCGGCTCGCGCTCCCCCGGATGCAGCAACGTGCCGTCCAAATCGCATGCAATCAGCTTGATTCCCTCAAGACCCATATGCTTTCCCCCCAAAGCACCTCATCAACAGTAAGACGGACTTTGAATAGCTGCCTCTCAAAGTCCGTCTTACTCATACGCACGTTAACCGCGCGCCTTTTTTACGATCGTAAAGTCGGGAGCCATACTCACAACGGCATCCGCCGCACTCGACGCAAAGCGCCGGTCCGCATCGAGTTCACGGGTAACCACCGAGAGCCAAACGCCCTCGACGCCCCGGAGCATGCGGCCCAAAACAGGCTGCACCGGCGTATACATGCGCACGGTATACTCGTCCGAATCGCCTCGGAAAAGCGGCGCGTGCATATTGCCGATCTCCCAGCACGCATGCGCGAGCGCAATCGGGTCCATGCGGTCGACTTCGACCAAATAAACCTCGGCACTGCGCAGGCGCACGACAACCGCCACGGGCACCATGCCCGAACGGTCGATGACAAGCACATCGCCGTCGACAAGACGACCGCCGTCGGCAGCATCCAGCCGAACATCGACCGTGCGCCCCAGCTCCGTCACACCCACAAACGCGCGCGTGTCAGCCTGGTCCCAATCGAGCAGTAGCTCGTCAACTTCAAAGACGCCGCCCAAATTCCGGCGGAGCAGGAGTTCATAGGACGGATCGTTGAGATTTCCCAAGCATGTCGTCGAAACCAAGCGCTCGGGCATACTCTAACCCTCGACCTCAACGAGCTCGATATCAAAGTTGAGGTCCTTGCCGGCCAGCTCGTGGTTGGCGTCGAGCGTCACGGCCTCGGGCGTAACGTCGATGACCACGGCGGGGACGGGCATACCGCTCGGCGTGGACAGGAAAAGCTTCATGCCCTTCTCGATCTGCTCGATGTTGGGAACCTGTTCGGCCGGGAAGGTAATAACCATCTCGGGATTGTGCTCGCCGTAGGCATCGGCAGCCGGGATGTGCACGGTCTTCTTCTCGCCCACCTGCATGTCGACAACAGCGGCGTCGAAGCCCTTGATCATCTGACCGGCGCCGCAGGTGAACTCCAGCGGCTCGCCGCGATCGTAGGAGCTATCGAACTGCGTGCCGTCGTCGAGCGTGCCGCGATAATGAGTCTTGACCTTCTTGCCCTGGTTGGACATGGAAACCTCCGTGATAAGGGCGGCGCACAACGTGGGCCGCCATGAACATATGGCGCTAACTATACCCTAGTCATACAATTCAAAGACAGTTTGCAAAGAAACGCTGCAACCGGAGGAACCATGGCATATCCCGTATTTGACCTACACTGCGACACCGCCGACCGCATCGGCTGGGCCACGCTCGATCTCGACCTGCGCTTTACCGCCGGCACCGACGGCTATTTCCCCGGCGACGAGACGCATCCGCAAGATTTCGACCTCATCGAGGGTAACGCCTGCGCCATCTCGCTCGCAAAGATCGGCAACACGCCGTGGGCACAGTGCTTCGCCACGTTTGTCCCCGACGAGATTCCCACCGCCCACGCCGCGCGCTTCCAGGCGCAGATCATGGCGCATATGAGCGGCCAGGCAATGCTCAACCACGACCGTATGGTCAACGTGCGCAGCGCCGCAGACATTCGCCCCGCGCTCAAGGACGGCAAGGTCGCTTGCATCCACACCATCGAAAACGCCACGTTCTTTGCCGAGGACCCCGCGCTGATCGAAGTGCTCAAGAGCTTGGGCGTGCTCATGTCGTCACTCAGCTGGAACGCGCAGGGACCGCTCGCGAGCGGCCACGACACCCACGCCGGCCTCACCGCCGCCGGCATCGAGGCGCTTACGCAGATGGAGCACGCCGGCATGGTGCTCGACGTCTCCCACCTCAACGATGAGTGCTTTGACGAGGTTGTCGCCCACGCCACGCGCCCCTTCGTCGCCAGCCACTCCAACTCCCGCGCGGTTTGCGACGTCAAGCGCAACCTCACCGACGACCAGTTCCGCACCATTCGCGACATGGGCGGTATCGTCGGCCTCAACTACTGCAGCGAGTTCCTTTCCAACGACGCAACCGACAAGACCGCCGCAGACGTCACCTTCGACCAGCTGGCGGCACATATCGAGCACTGGCTCGACCTGGGCGGCGAGGACGTCATCGCGCTCGGCGGCGACTGGGACGGCGCCGCGGTGCCCGCTTTCCTCTCCGACGCCAGCAAGATGCCCGAGTTCCAGAACATGCTCTCCAAGCACTTTGGCAAGACCGTGATGCAAAAGCTCTGCAGCGACAACGCGCTTGCCTTCTTTGAGCGTTATTAATTTCACATCCCTTGAGCGGGCCGGCATGCCGAACGGTC
>USHA01000067.1 GCA_900554325.1 uncultured Collinsella sp. | reverse complement strand
CTCGCCGAGCAGCAGCGCGTCGGGCTTCTCGGCGAGCACGGCATTTTTGATCTCGGCCAGGAAGTCGTCGGAAAGCTCGTCGGCCACATCCAGGCGCCAGCCGTGAGCGCCGGCGCGCAGCCATTTGCGAATCACGCCGTTCTTGCCCAGGAGCCTCTCGCGCACCAGCTCGGACTTCTCGTTGATGGCCGGCATATTGCCCACGCCCCACCAGCAGTCGTACGAGCCGTCCTCGTGGAAGGTAAACGCATCACGCCACGGTGAATCCTCGCTCTGCCAGGCACCCACGCCCGGGTAGTTGCCGTAGCGGTTGAAATAAATCGAGTCGTCGCCCGTGTGGTTGAAGACGCCGTCCAGGATGATGGAGATGCCCAGCTTCTCGGCTGCCTGGCACAGCTCGGTAAAGTCCTGCTCGGTGCCCAGGATCGGGTCGATCTTGGTGTAGTCGGCCGTGTCGTAGCGGTGGTTGCTTGCGGCTTCGAAAATGGGGTTGAGGTAGATGGCTGTAAAGCCTAGCTCGGCGATGCGGGGCAGGTCTTCCTGGATGCCCTTGAGCGAGCCGCCGTAGAAGTCCCAGGTCTTGATGGAGCCGTCCTCGGCGCGCTCGTACACGGGCGGCTCGTTCCAGTCCTCGACCATCCGGCGCTGAATGCCCTTGCGCGGTTTTTCGAGTTCGGCCATTGTGCGCTCGCGCCAATGCTCGTCACGGGCGTATCGGTCGGGGAAGATTTGGTAGACCATGCCGCGCTCGTACCAAGTGGGGCGGTTCTCGCGGTGCTTGTAGACGGTAATCTGGAAGGACGGCACCTCGGCGTAGTCGTAGGTTACGCCCTCGCCGCCGGTGCGGCCCTGCGGTGCGCCCAAGCGAACCTCGGGCTGGCCCTCGATATTGCAGATAAAGCTGTACCAGATAAGACACGGTTCAGCGCATTTGAGCTCGCCGGTAAAAATGCCATCGCCTTCGTGCTCCATCGGAATCAGGGTCTCGCCGACTTCATCGACCCAGGTACGTAGGGTGAGTGTTGCCTGGTTGGGATCGGCATCCTCCAAAATCACCGAGAGTGCAACGGAAGTTCCAGTGGTCACAGCGCCAAACGGAGTGCGAAACTGCGGTAGGCGGCTGTTGTGTATCAATCTCATAGTACGGTCCAGTTCAATAGAATCACGGCCTGCGGGCCATGGGCTTTACGCACAAATTGTAAGTATATCTGTTGTACACAGGGTGTATAAACAACATCCGTTTACCATCGGCGAACGGTTGTCCTAGAAAATCGTTTTACCGACTATCTACAGAGAAGGGGCGCCCGGTTGGAGCGCCCCTTGTTTAGGGTTTTGATTGGGTTTTAGATCGTCTGCGGGCTAGCGGCGCTTGCGGGTGGCCGTTGCCTTGCGGACGGAGGTCTTCTTGGTCGGGGCCTTTTCCTCGGCCGGAGTGGCAGGGGAGACCGGGGCCTCCTTGGCGGGCTCGGGCTTAGCCTCGACCTTAGCCTCCGCCTTGGGAGCAGCAGCCTTGGTCGTGGTCTTCTTGGCCGTCGTCGTGGCGTGCTTGCGCGTGGTGGTCTTGGCGGCCGGCTTGGCCTCGACAGTTGCCTCCGCCTTGGACTCGGCAGGCGTCTCCTCGACCTCGGCGGCCGACTTTGCGGCCGCCTTGGGGGCGGCCTTCGCTGTCGTCGACTTCGTTGCCGTGGTTTTCTTGGCAGCTGTAGCCTTCTTGGCGGTCGTGCTCTTGGTCGCGGTCGTCTTCTTGGCTGCAGTCTTGGCCGGAGCCTTAGCGGCCGGCTTGGCCTCGGCAGTCTCGGCCTTTACCTCGGGAGCAGCCTCGACCTCGGCGGCTTTCTTAGCAGCGGCGGTCGTGCGCTTACGTGTCGTCGTTGCCTTGGTGGCAGTCGTCTTTGCTGCGGCGGTCTTGGTGGCAGCGGCCTTGGTTGTCGTAGCCTTCTTGGCCGTTGTCTTGCGCGTCGTGGTCTTCTTGGCGGCAGGCTTCGCAGCCGGCTTAGCCTCAACCTCGGGAGCTGCCTCAACCTTGACCTCAGATTTAGCCTCAACCGGCTTCTCCTCAGCCTTGGGCTCCTCAACAGCAGCGGGCGTCTCAACAACCGGCTCGGCCTTGGGCTCGGGCTCGGTCGCAGCCTTCTCAGGCACAACCACAGGCTCGTCGACAACCGCCGCCGGCTTCTCAATCTCCGGGTGCATAAAGAAGTACAGGTCCAGATACTTGTCGGCCGAGCGTGTCCAGCTAAAGTCCTGGCTCATGGCCTGCGTGACCAGCTGGTTCCAGGCATCGCGGTTGTCCCAGAACAGGCGAGCCGCGCGGAACACGGCGTCGCCCATCTCGTCGCCGTTAAAGTTGCTAAACGAGAAGCCCGTGCCCTCGCCGGTAAACTCGTTATACGGGATCACCGTGTCCTTCAGGCCACCGGTCTCGCGCACGATGGGCAGGGTGCCGTAGCGCATGGCGATGATCTGCGACAGGCCGCAGGGCTCAAACTTCGAAGGCATCAGGAACATATCGGCGGCGGCATACATACGCTGCGACAGCGCAGGATCGAACTCGATGCGTGCGGCCATGGTGCCGGGGTACTTGTCCTGGAAGTAGCGCAGGCCGTCTTCGTAGTCGCGGTCGCCGGTGCCCAGCACGGCCACCTGAACGCCGCCGGACAGGATGCGGTCGAGCGCGTACATGACCAGGTCCATGCCCTTCTGGCGCGTCAGGCGCGTGACCATCACCATGAGCGGACGGTCGTCGCGAACCTCGAGCCCCAGCTCTTCCTGTAGCTTGGCCTTGCACACGGCCTTGCCGGAACGGTCCTCGACCGTGTAGTTTGCGGCAATGCGCTTGTCGGTCGCCGGGTCAAAGCCCGCCACATCAATGCCGTTGAGGATGCCCTGCAGCGCATAGGAGCGCTCGCGCAGCACACCGTCCAGGCCCTCGCCAAACTCGGGCGTCTGGATCTCGTTGGCATAGGTGGGGCTCACCGTGGTGATGGCGTCGGCATAGCGCAGCGCGCCCAGCATGTAATTGATGCTGCAGGCGTCGCAACGCAGCTGCGAGGCGGCCGCCGGAATATGCGCCACACCCAGGATGTCCTCCATCACGGTGTCGCTAAACTGGCCCTGGAACGCCACGTTGTGGATCGAGAACACGGTCTTGACGCGGTCGTACAGCGGCAGGCCCTGGTAGAACTCGCGCAGGAACACGGGCGCCAGTGCCGTCTGCCAGTCGTTGCAGTGCAGGATGTCGCACTCAAAACCTGCCGGCAGGTGCTGCAGGCTCTCAGTGATGGCCTTGGAGAAGAACGCAAAGCGCTCGCCGTCGTCAAAGAAGCCGTACGGATAGTCGCGCGCAAAATAGCGCTCGTTGTCGATGAACATATAGGTGACGCCGTCGCGCTCGAGCTTCTCGAGTCCGCAGTACTCGTTGCGCCAGCCCAGGCTCACGTAAAAGTCGGAGAAGTGCTCCATTTGCGCCTTGTACTCGTCCTTGATGGTGGCGTACTTGGGCACCATCACGATGACCTCGGCGCCGGCGCGCACGAGCGCCGCAGGCAGCGAGCCCGCCACGTCGCCCAGGCCACCGGTCTTTACAAACGGTGCGCACTCGGCCGAGGCAAACACGATCTGCATCTTTTTGCTGGAATCTGCCATATTGTCTCCCTGTTGCAATTCGAGAATAGCCGCCTGGCGCAAACCGGGCGGCTATTCTACATGTTACGAGCGATGTTGCGGTGCCTACGTTAATGCACGATGGTGGTATCGGGAGTTAACGGGGCCTTGCCCAGCACCAGGATGTTCTCGGGCGTGCCGCGGAGCTCGGTGTTGGTGGGAACCACGTTGTTCTTGTCCAGGATGGCATTCTCAACGCGGGCGCCGCTCTTGATGATGCAGCTCTGGTTGATGATCGAGTTGGTCACCGAAGCGCCTTCCTCGACCACAACGCCGCGCGACAGGATCGAGTTGCGCACGGTGCCCTTGATGATGCAGCCGGCCGAGATGATCGAGTTGCACGCGTGGCTGCCGGTCGCATAGCGCGAAGGCGGCACGTCGTGAGCCTTGGTCAGGATCGGGCGCTCGGGATCGAAGAGCTGATCGGCCACGGTCTGGTCGAGCAGGTCCATGCTGCGGCGGTACAGCGACTTCTCGCTAAACACGCCCACGACCTCGCCCTTGTACTCGTAGCTGCACACGTCGATGTTGCCAAAGTCGCCCTGGAGCGCCTCGAGCAGGTCCAGATAGTCGGCGGCCTGGTAGTGGTCGATAATCTCGAGCAGCGTCTCGCGGTTGACGATGCAGCAGTCCATGGATGCGTTGTCGCCGTATACGACGCCGGCGCTCACGCCCGTCAGGCGGCCGTTCTCGTTAATCTCGAGCTTGGTCTCGTCATCGACGTTGCGCGTGGCCTTGCAGTACACCACGGTCATTTGGGCACCGGAGTTCTCGTGCGCGTCGATGATGGTGTTGAGGTCCATATTAAAGATGATGTTGGTGCCCATCATCACGACATAGGGCTTGTCCGAGCGCTGGAACAGCGTCTTGTTGGAGATGATGTCGCGCAGCAGGAAGCGCATGCCGCCCTTGGTGGTGCCATACGCGTTGCCGGGCACCATGAACAGGCCGCCCTTCTTGCGGTCCAGGCCCCAGTCCTTGCCCGAGCCCACATGGTCGATCAGCGAGCGGTAGTTGCCCGGCATGACGACGCCGACGGTCTTAATGCCGGCATTCATCATGTTGGACAGCGGGAAGTCGATCAGGCGGTAGCGGCCCAAAAACGGAACGGACGCGATGGGGCGGTCCTTCAGCAGCACGCTGCCGTAGGTCGAAGAGTAGTTAGCGGTGATATAACCGATGGCCTTGCGATTGATCATCGGATCATTCCCCCTTCCCGATAACGACGTCATTTCCAACGACGGCCGTATCCTTGGTGGTATCGACAGAGCCGAGCTTCACGCCCTCCTCGACCGTGGAGTTCTCGCCCAAAATAGCGCGGCAGATGTGCGCGCCGCTCTTAACGTGCGCACCCGGCAGCAGCACGGAGTCCTCGACCACGGCGCGCTCCTCGATGATGACGTCGGTCGAAAGGATCGAGTGGCGAGCGGTGCCGTAGATCTTGCAGCCGTTGGAGACCAGGCAGTCGTCCAGGCGGCCATCC
Organism: uncultured Collinsella sp.; assembly: GCA_900554325.1. GTDB lineage: Bacteria > Actinomycetota > Coriobacteriia > Coriobacteriales > Coriobacteriaceae > Collinsella. Next base: position 7,092 of record USHA01000067.1, on the reverse strand, counting down.
GGGCCAATGTAGTGCGGCGGACGCGTGGTGATGTTGGACATGATGGGGAAGTTCTTGTCAAACAGATCGAACTCGGGGTTGTTGCCCAGCAGGTCCATCGAGGTCTCGTGGAAGCTGGCGATGGTGCCAACGTCCTTCCAAAAGCCGTGGAACTCGTAGCTGTACAGGCGCTTGCCCTCGCCGAGCAGCTTGGGGATGATGTCCTTGCCAAAGTCGTGGCTCGAGCGCTGGTCCAGAGCGTCCTCCTCGAGCGCCTCGATCAGCACGTCGGCCGAGAAGATGTAGATGCCCATGGACGCGAGGTTAGAATCGGGCTTATCGGGCTTCTCGGTGAACTTGGTGATGCGGCCGTCCTCGGGGTCGGTGGTCAGGATGCCAAAGCGGCTGGCCTCCTCCCACGGCACGGGCATAACGCTCACCGTGAGGTCGGCGTTGTTCTCAATGTGCGTCTTGAGCATCTTGCGGTAGTCCATGCGATACAGGTGATCGCCGGACAGGATCAGGACGTACTTGGGGTCGTTGGCCTTAATGTTGTCCAGGTTCTGCGTAATGGCGTCGGCCGTGCCCGCATACCAGGCGCCGCCGGTCTGCGTCTCGTACGGCGGCAGGATCGACACACCGCCGTCGCGGCTGTCCAGATCCCACGCCTCGCCGGAGCCCACATAGGCGTGCAGCAGGTAGGGACGATACTGCGTCAGAACGCCCACCGTGTCGATACCCGAGTTGGAGCAGTTGGACAGCGAAAAGTCGATAATGCGGAACTTACCACCAAAGCTAACCGCCGGCTTGGCGATCTTTTGGGTGAGAGCCCCCAATCGGCTACCCTGTCCTCCTGCGAGGAGCATCGCGATGCATTCTTTCTTACTCATCGATTTCTCCTTCTGTCATCGATGTTGCTAACCCATTAGCGGCGAGCGCGGCGCTTGGACGCGCCCGCCGAATAATGCCGTGCTGGCATGAGGAAGCTCGTGCGCTTACGCGTGCCAGATCTCGTCGCGGTACTCGCGAATGGTGCGGTCGCTCGAGAACCAGCCGGAGGAGGCGGTGTTGAGCAGCGCCTTGCGGTTCCAGGTCTCCTGGTCGCCGTAGCTGTTCGTGAGCGCCTCCCACGCATCCACGTAGCTGCGGAAATCGGCCATGACCAGGTCGGGGTCGTTGTTGTTCATGAGCTCGTTGTAGATGCTCTCGAAGTTGCCCGAAAGGCCTGCAAAGGTGTTGTCCTTGAGCTCGTCCATCACGCGGCCCAGACGCTCGCGATCGTTGTTGAGCGTATCCCACGCAAAGTAGCTATTGGATGCCCAGAGCTTCTCGACCTCGGGGGCGGTCAGGCCAAAGATGGCCTCGTTCTCGCGGCCAGCCAGGTCGGCGATCTCGATGTTGGCGCCGTCGAGGGTACCCAGCGTAATGGCGCCGTTCATCATGAGCTTCATGTTGGACGTGCCCGAGGCCTCTTTGCCGGCTGTGGAGATCTGCTCCGAGATCTCGGCGGCGGGGTAGATGAGCTGGGCGTTGCTCACGCGGAAGTTGGGGATAAAGCAGACCTTCATGACCTCGTTGACGCGCGGGTCGTTGTTGATAACGTCGGCCACGGAGTTAATGAGGCGGATGGTCTCCTTGGCGAAGGTGTAGCTCGAGGCCGCCTTGCCGCTAAAGATGAAGGTCGTCGGCGTCACATGGAAGTTGGGATCGGCGATGCGACGGTTGTAGATGTCCATCACCTTCATGATGTTCATGAGCTGGCGCTTGTAGGCGTGGAAACGCTTAACCTGAACATCGAAGACGGTGTTGGGGTCAATGACCAGACCGGTCTCGGCCTTTACGTAGGCAGCCAGACGCTCCTTGTTGGCGCGCTTGGAGGCGCCCACGGCCTTGAGGAACTCGGTGTCGTTCTGGAACTCCTTGAGTTTTTCCAGCTCAAAGGCGTCCTTGAGCCAGCCGTCGCCAATGGCCTCGGTCACGAGCTTGGCGTAGGTGGGGTTGGCCTCGGCAAAGAAGCGACGGTGCGAGATGCCGTTGGTCTTGTTGTTGAACTTCTCGGGCGTCAGGGCATAGAAGTCCTTGAGCACGATGTTCTTGATGATGTCGGAGTGGATCTTGGCCACGCCGTTGACGCTGTGGCTGCAGATCACGGACAGGTTGGCCATGCGGATCTCGCCGTCCCACAGAATGGCGGTCTGGCGCAGACGCTCCTGCCAGCCCTCCTGAGTGGTGTCGAACGACTCGTGCCAACGACGGCTGATCTCGTCGATGATCTGGTACACGCGGGGGAGGAGCTTGGAGAACGTGCCGATGGGCCATTTCTCCAGAGCCTCGGGCAGGATGGTGTGGTTGGTGTAGCTCACAACCTGCGTCACGATGTTCCAGGCGTCGTCCCACTCGAGCTTCTTCTCGTCGATGAGGATACGCATGAGCTCGGGGCCGCACATGGCGGGGTGCGTGTCGTTAGTATGGATTGCCACAAACTGCGGAAGCAGCTCCCAGTTCTCGCCGTGCTCCTTCTCAAAGGTGTCGAGCAGGCTGTAGATGCCGGCCGAAACAAACAGGTACTCCTGCTTCAGGCGCAACAGACGGCCGTGCTCGCCGGCGTCGTTGGGGTAGAGGATGGCGCTGATGGCCTCGGCCTCGGCGCGCTCGGCGTCTGCCAGGGCATAGTCGCCGCGGTTGAAGGCCTCCAGATCGAAGTGCTCCTCGACCGGCTCGGCAGCCCAGACGCGCAGCTTGTTGACGGTCTCGCCGGCATAGCCCACCACGGGGATGTCATAGGGAACGGCCAAGATATCCTGCGTGTCCACCGTGCGGTAGAACGTGCGGCCGTCCTCCTCAAAGCCCTCAACGTGGCCACCGAACTTGATGGTCACGGCCTTGTCCTGACGACGGACCTCCCAGGGATAGCCGTGGGTGAGCCACTCATCGGTGGCCTCGACCTGGCTGCCGTTAACGATCTCCTGCTTAAACAGACCGTAGCGGTAGCGCATACCGTTGCCGTAGCCGGCAATGCCCTCGGCTGCCATGGAATCCAGGAAGCACGCGGCCAGACGGCCCAGGCCACCATTGCCCAGAGCCGGATCGGGCTCCTGGTTCTCGATGACGGACAGGTCGAAGCCCATGTCGTCGAGTGCCTCGGCGACCATGTCGCGCACGCCAAAGTTGAGCAGGTAGTTGTCGAGCAAACGACCGATCAAAAACTCGATCGAGAAGTAGTACACGCGCTTTTTGCCCTGGGACACCGCGCGGGCGTCGCTTTTGGTGGCAACGGTGCGTGCCTTCTCGGCTACGAGCTTGGCCAGGGCATTAAAGCGGTCCAGGTCGCTGGCGGCCTCGACGCTCTTGCCGCTAATGCTCATAACGGCGTCGCGATAGAGCTCGGTGAACTCCTGCTTGTCTGCGAAGATCTTATTCATACGTTCCTTTCCCCCGGGGATATCTCTCCCGGAACGGTTATGACTTGTATCCTACGTCCCTATGGGGCGGGTAAAAACACTGGTAACGCCTTTGTTACGCGTTCTTGCTAGAGGCCTTAACAGAAGCTGTCTTGGCCTTGGTAGCGGGCTTTTTGGCCGTGGCGGCCTTGGCCTTGCTCGCCGTGGCAGCCTTGGCCTTAGCCGGAGCCTTCTTGGCAGCAGCCGCGGGCTTGGGCTTTACCGTCGACGTACGCTTCTTGGGCGCAGCCTTGGGAGCCTCGACCACCGGCGGCTTGTAGCTGCTGGGACCGCGGCGCTTAAGCACCACGCCTGCCAAGCCGGGCACCTTAATCTCAATGGAGTCCATCTGCCCGTTCCAGGGGTAGGGCTCGCTCGAGCAGGTGTAGGGCTCGTCGCCGGCGTATCCGCTGCCGCCAAACTCGGGACGGTCGGAGTCAAAAATGACCTCCCAGTCGCCCTCGCGCGGCACGCCTACGCGGAAGCTCTCGTAGCTCGCCGGGTCAAAGTTGATCAGGATCACCAGGTCGTCATCGACGTTTTCGCCCTGGCGCACAAAGCTCACGATGGATTGCTTGGAGTTGTCCGCGTCGATCCATGTAAAGCCGTCGTCGGTATAGCCGCGCTCGTACAGGGCGGGCTCGGCGGTGTACAGGTGGTTGAGCGCCTTGATAAACGCCTGGTGGTGCGCATGCGTCTCGTACTGCTCGGTCAGGAACCACTGAATGGACTCGTAGTAGCGCCATTCAATAAACTGGCCGATCTCGTTGCCCATAAAGTTGAGCTTGGCACCGGGGTGCGTCATCTGGTAAAAGGCCAGCGTGCGCAGGCCGGCAAACTGGCGCCACCAGTCGCCCGGCATGCGGCCGATCAGCGAGCACTTGCCGTGTACGACCTCGTCGTGGCTCAGCGGGCAAATAAAGTTCTCGGTAAAGGCGTACATGATGGAGAACGTGAGCAGTCCGTGGTTGCCGGGGCGCCACGGAAAATCGGTCTGCATGTAGTGCAGGGTGTCGTTCATCCAGCCCATGTCCCACTTGTAGTGGAAGCCCAGGCCGCCGTCCTGCGGCGGGTAGGTCACAAGCGGCCACGCGGTGGACTCCTCGGCCATCATCATCACGTCGGGGAAGTGAGCCTCCACGGCGCAGTTGACCTGGCGAATAAACGCGCTGGCGTCCAGGTCCTCCTCGGTACCGTACTTGTTGAACTTCTTTTGGCCGGGATCGTCAATGCCAAAGTTAAGGTACAGCATGCTGGACACGCCGTCCATGCGAATGCCGTCCACGTGGAAGTTCTCGAGCCAATACAGCACGTTGGACACCAGGAAGGAGCGGACCTCGCCGCGGGCAAAGTCAAACTTGTGCGTGCCCCAGTTGGGGTGAATCTCGTGCTCAAACAGCATGTGGCCGTTAAAGGTAGCAAGGCCGTGGGCGTCGGCGCAAAAACCGCCGGGAACCCAGTCCATAATCACGCCAATGCCCGCCTTATGGCACGCATCGATAAAGTGCATGAGCTGCTGCGGGTTGCCGTAGCGCGAGGTGGCGGCATAGTAGCCGGTCGTCTGGTAGCCCCAGGAGCCGTCGAAGGGATGCTCCATAAGCGGCATGACCTCGATGTGCGTATAGCCCATGTCGCGCACGTAATCCACGAGCTCTACCGACAGATCGTCGTAGGTGTAGAACTCGCCGCGCTGCGCGGGGAAGGGATCCATGGGACCGGAGTAGTTGCCGTACTCGTCCGGATCGCCCTGCGGCGCGTCGCCGTGGCGCTTCCACGAACCAATATGCACCTCGTAGATGTTGAGGGGCTGCGACATGTGGTTGTGGCCGGCGCGGCGCTTGAGCCATGCGGCATCGTTCCACTGGTAGTCGTCGAGGGTCCACAGCACGCTGGCCGTACCCGGAGGGCACTCGGCCTTAAAGGCGTACGGATCGGCCTTGTAGAGCTTTTCGCCCTCGTCGGTCTCGATGAGGTATTTATAGAGCTGACCCTGCTCGGCGCCAGGAATAAAGCCTTCCCAGATAGCGCTCGTATGCACGGGTACCAGCGGGTTGGCTTCCTCATCCCAGTCGTTAAATTCACCAATGACGTGGACGCTCTTTACATCGGGCGCCCAAACGCAAAAGCGCCAGCCGCGCGTACGGTTCTGCGTGTCGGGGTGCGCGCCCATCTTTTCCCAGCTGCGCTCCCACATGCCAATGCCAAACAGATAGACATCGTCCTTAGAGAGCTCCGGTGCATGCGGAGCCGGCTTGCGGGCAGCGGGCTTTTTGGTTGCTGGCTTTAGCTTTGTATCGCTCACGTTTGATCCCATCATGACGCGGCAGCATGTTGCCTTGGTGACTAGATGCGAAAGATCCAAGGCTGCACGAATCGAAGGGACGGCGAAGTTTCGGTGATTCGTTCCACCTCGCGTGCTCGGTGGAACTTTCGGCAGAAACTACCATAACACCTGTACATTACTTTTATGGAGGAAAGTGGTTTTGCGGTGGCTTTTAATCGGTGAGCGCCATGTTTAGACCACTGACAGATTTGCGATGGTAAAACTCTTGACAGTTTTACCAATTAGGGTTTCAAGATTGTTAGTTTGACGTTTGGTAAAACGTTTTTAGCAGGATGTTTACCATTTGACATCGAAAGGTTCGTTTATGTCCCAGATCGCCGCCCCCAACGTTGCTTTTATTTTCGATTGCGACGGCACGCTGGTTAATAGCACCCCCGTTTGGGCCTATGCCCAGCCAGAGTTATTGCACCGCCACGGTGTCGACGTGACAGTCGACGATTTTGCCCAGTTTGAGCATCTTTCGCTCGAGGACGAATGTCAGGCCTACCACGACACGTGGGGCATTGGCACAGGAGGCGAGGAGCTGTATCGCGAGCTGAGCGAGATTCTGATCGATGGCTACTCCAAGGTACCGCCGCGCGAGGGACTCTTGGCGTTTTTGGAGCAGGCGAAGGCGGCGGGAATCGCCATGTGCGTGGCCACGTCCACGCCGGCCGAGCTGGTGCAGTCTGCGCTCGCTGGTGCCGGGCTTGACGCTTACATGGAGTTTGTTACCACGACGGGCGAGGCCGGGCGCTCTAAACAGTTCCCGGATGTGTATGAACTTGCGCTGCGTCGCTTGGAGGAGCGCCACGGGCGCAAGTTTGAGCGCGCTTGGGTGTTCGAGGATGCGGTCTTTGGCCTTAAGAGCTCCGGCGCCGCTGGCTTTAAGCGCGTGGGCATCTATGACCCGCATGGCCGTATGGAGCGCGATGAGGTTCGCGCCAACTGCGATATCTTTATCGACAGCTATGAGGAGCTGGACCTTGACCGTGTGCTTTCGTTTGAGGGATAGGCGAGGGCTGTGGCTTGCAAAGTATTAGTGGTCTGCGGCTCGCCCGTGGTGGCAAGCGCGGATCTGTTGCGTAGGCTAGCAGGGGAGTGCGACCACGTTGTCGCCGTGGACCGCGGACTCGACGCGCTGCTGGGCGCCGGGCTGGGCTGCGACGTCTATGTCGGTGACGCCGACACCGTGAGCGATGCCGGACGCGCCCTAGTGGATGCCGCTACTGATTTTGAGGTAGAGCGCCACAACCCATACAAGGACTACACCGACCTAGCCCTAGCACTAGACGCCATCCGCCGCCGCTGGCCCGGTGCCGAACTGTACGCAACCTGCGCCACCGGCGG
>USHA01000066.1 GCA_900554325.1 uncultured Collinsella sp. | reverse complement strand
ACATGCTGCTCGCGTTCTGCGGCATTATGTAAGTGGAGGTTTGTATGTTCAAAGGTGTTGCATCGCGCGCACTGGGCGTGTTCGCGCTGTTTACCGTTGTCTGCGGCCTGGGCTATACGCTTGTCGTGACCGGCATTGCCCAGGTTGCGTTCCCGTATCAGGCGAACGGTTCGCTCATTACGGTCGACGGCAAGGTTGTGGGTTCCGAGCTGATCGGCCAGAACTTCGAGGATGAGGATCACATGTGGGGCCGCATCCAGAACGTGTCAATTATCGAAGGCGAAGATGGCGAGCTCATGGCGTATGGTGCCCCATCCAACCTGTCCCCGGCGAGTGAGGAGTATCGGCAGCTTGTGGATGCGCGCGTGAAGAAGATCCGCGCCGCCAACCCCGATGCCGATATGGACGCTGTGCCCGTCGACCTGGTGACGTGTTCCGGCTCAGGGCTCGACCCCGAGATCTCTCCCGATGCCGCCGAGTACCAGGTCCCGCGCCTTGCCAAGGCCACGGGCAAAAGTGAGGACGAGGTGCGCGACATCATTGCCGCGTGCACCAAGGGCCGTTTCCTCGGCGTGTTCGGCGAGCCCACGGTCAACGTGCTCAAGGTGAACCTTATGCTGGACGGCGCGCTGTAGGTGAGGGAGTGGCGGATGAGGGCATGACTGACTATCTGAGCCCTCAAGTCCACCCCGCCCATCAGTTGCGGTGAAATACGGACTGTTTTGCCTGTCAAAAGCCTCACCTACTCCGTATTCCACCGCAACTTTTTTGTGAGGGTCGGGATTGAAGGTGGGGAGTGCGAGCGAGTGCGAATGCAGCGGATACTGATACGATAGGTACGTTAGCAACTGCCGCCGAGCGGCTCAAACGAAAGGAAGCCTGTATGGAGTCCTCTGCCTACCCGATGCTCTTTAGCCCGATCAAGGTCGGTACAACCGAGGTCAAGAACCGCGTCTTTATGCCGCCGGTGTCCACCAACCTGGCCGATCATGGCTATGTGACCGACGACTTGGTCGATCATTACCGTGCCCGCGCCAAGGGCGGCGTGGGCCTCATCATTACCGAGGTCGTGACGGTCGAGCCCACCTATACCTATCTGCCGGGTGACATGTGCTGCTACGACGACACGTTTATCCCCGGCTGGGAAAAGCTCGCCGCGGCCGTCCACGAGTATGGCTGCAAGATCATGCCGCAGCTCTTCCACCCCGCCTACATGGCCTTTAACATTCCGGGCACGCCTCGCCTGATCGCTCCGTCCTTTGTGGGCCCGTCTTACGCCCGCGAGGCACCGCGCCCCATCACGGTCGACGAGATTCACGAGCTCACGCATCAGTTTGGCGACGCTGCCGTGCGTATGCAGAAGGCTGGCGTCGATGGCGTTGAAGTCCATGCGGCACACGCCCACGGCATGCTCGGCGGCTTTTTGACTCCGCTCTACAACAAGCGTACCGACGAGTATGGTGGCTCGCTCGACGCCCGTATGCGCTTCTTGCTCGAGGTCATCGCCGAGATTCGCGAGCGCTGCGGCAAGGACTTTATCATCGACGTCCGCATCTCGGGCGATGAGTACACCGATGGCGGCCTGACCCTCAACGACATGATCTACGTCTCGCGTCGCCTGGAGAAGGCCGGTGTCGACATGATTCATGTGTCGGGCGGTACCACCATCAAGCGCGGCTCCGCGATTCCCGCCGCCGGTACCCAGCAGGCGTCGCACGCCGCCTGCTCGCGTGAGATTAAAAAACACGTCAACATTCCCGTCGCCACGGTCGGCCGCATCAACGAGGCCTGGATTGCCGAGGAGCTGATCGAGGACGGCGCTGCCGACATCTGCATGATGGGCCGCGCCAATCTGTGCGATGCCGAGTTCTGCAACAAGGCCGCTGCCGGCAACGCCGACGACATCCGTCCCTGCATCGGTTGCCTGCGCTGCCTGAACGGCATTATGTTCGGCAAGCGCATCTCCTGCACCGTCAACCCGGACGTGGAGCGCGACGAGGCTGGTTACGAGCCTGCCGCCGAGGCTAAGAACGTGCTCGTTGTGGGCGCTGGTCCTGCGGGTATGGAGGCTGCCTATATTGCCGCCAAGCGCGGACACAACGTGGTGCTCGTGGATAAGCAGGATGAGCCGGGCGGCGAGATGCGCATCGCAGCCGTTCCGCCGGCAAAGCAGGAACTCACCCGCGTGATCAAATACCAGTATCGCCGTCTTGCTGAGGCGGGCGTGAAGTGCGTCTTTGGTACCGAGCTTTCGGCCGAGGACATTCAGCGTGACTACGCGGGCTACGAGGTCGTCCTGGCTTATGGCGCCGAGCCCATCGCTCCGGCCTTCATGCAGGGCTTTAAGCAGGTTATGACGGCTGACGATCTGCTGGGTGGCAAGGCTTTCCCGGGCAAGAAGATCGTCATCGTGGGCGGCGGCACCGTCGGTTGCGAGACGGCCGATTACCTGGCCCCGTTGGTCAACGACCTGTCGCCGGCCAATCGCGATGTCACTGTTATCGAGATGACCAAGACGCTCGCCGCCAACGAGGGCGGCGCCGGTCGCGCGGTGCTCATCACGCGCATGCTCTCCAAGGGCGTCCACGTGCTGACCGAGGCCAAGGTGACCGAGATTACCGAGGATGCCATCAGCTACGAGAAGGATGGCGAGGTCCACACCATCGCCAATGCCGATACGCTGGTGCTTGCCATGGGCTATCGTCCCAACACCAAGTTGGCCGACGACCTTGCCGCCGCTGGCGTTGCTGTCCACGTGCTGGGCGACGCCAACAAGTGCGGCAATATCCGCGACGCCATTGGCGATGGCTACAAGGTTGCCTGCGAGCTCTAGTCAACCCCTTGTTGCGTGGGGGCAGGTTACTTTGCACCAACTTGGCGCATGTAAACCTGGCCCCATTGACGAGGTTTCCGCCATCCCAGGGCGGCTACATGGAGTAGCGCCCGTGCGCATCGATTCCCTCTCATAGATGTGCGGCACAAAGAGCCCCGAGTTCATACGAGCTCGGGGCCTTTTTCGTCTGGATTGGGGACGCATAGCCGGACGAAAGCGTGTTGCGTTTGGCGTAAAACCATACGAAAGTGCAATTTGCGTCTTATTTCCGAACGTAAAACAGACGAAAACCGTTTACGTCTGCTTTAAATCCGTACGAAAACGGTTTTCGTCTTGCAGGGCAGTTGCCGTTTCTACAGTTCAACTTCCAGTTCGGCTTTGTGTTCGCAGAGGTAGTCGCGCATGTAGGGGATGGCAAATGAGACCTTGCCGTACGAAGGAGCCTCGATAATCGATTCTCTTAACAGGCGGCTGCGGACGGAGCTCACCTGTTGAGGCGTTTTGTTTAGGGCATCGGCAACCATGCTGGTCGAGCTCGTCTGCCCCAAAGACGCCATGCTCAGCAGATAAGCGATGCACGTGGGCGGAATGCGCTGCAGCGCGGGCTCAATCACCATGGCGCAGAAGCGTTCGCGTGCCGTTGCAATGCCACGCTCGGCTTCTTCTTCTCCAATAATCGCTGTATGTGCGCGTCTTGCCAACTGCCATGCGTAGTATCCAACGAGTTGGATCATGAAAGGATAGCCTTGCGTTGCCTCGGCAAGTTGGCCGGCAATACCTGGCTGCAACTCCATGCCAGACGCTTCAATGGTTTCCTCGAGGGAGTACGACACTTCGGTTACTGCCACAGCCTTCAGATCAAAGGGGAGGGCACGGCGCAAAAACGTAAGTGTCTTTCCGTTGATGATGCTTTCAATCATCGAAGGCAGCCCAGCAAAAACAAAGGCGATATCAAGGTCTTCGCCGATAACCTGCTGAATCGCAATGGAGAGCGTTCGGACCTCATCGAGCTCTGCGTCTTGAACCTCGTCGAGAGTGATGAGCAGGCCATTTCCATTCTTGGATATTGTCTGTCTCATGGCGTCGCGTAGCGATGGGCCGATTCGCTCAATATCTATGCTGCCGATGGATATGCCAGCTACGGTGGGCTCAAATCTGGCGTGTTTGGCCTGGAATTTGGGCTGCAGCTGTTCGAGAATGCGCTGGCAAAGTCCCTCGGTTGCGACCTCTTTTATGACCGTCCAGCCATGGCTTTGCGCCAAACGTGAGCACTCGTCAAGGAGGACCGTCTTGCCCGTTCCACGGACGCCGGCTATGCGCATTAGGCGCCCCGGGGCACCAGGCCCGTTGACGAGGCCCTCATTGAATTCTTCGAGCACATCTTCGCGGCCGATAATCGTGGGAGGTGTTTTACCTGCTGTGGGCTTAAAAGGGTTTGTTTGCATGTGAGCCACCTTTGCTCAAGATATAGCAAGATATAGCAAAGTATAGCAAAGTATAGTGAGATATAGCAAAGTAAGCGCTACTCGCGGGTTTTGCGGTGGTGCTATTTTCCAAATGCCGCGCGGATAAAGCGCTGGGCGAACAGCTTGTTGGCAACTCACGAGGGCTCGGGGTGCCAATTTGGGATGGAGTAGTGCTGTGCCACGAATAGGGCCTATCTACTACGTTTAAGCCGCAGGGGTCAACCATAGTCGGCTTTTTCGAAAATCGACAAGCTGTCTACCTGCGGTTTTGTTTTCACGGTTTTCGGTATGGTCGAGGCTATCCGTGTTAACGTAGTAGATAGGCCACTTTTGTGGCAAGGGGGCCGATCTGCGGGTCAGGGTAGCCAAAAGAACCCCGTCCCAAAAAGACTGTTGGAAGTTGCGGTGGAATAGTTCCTGTTTTTGCTGCTGAAGGCTTTGAGCAGGAACTATTCCACCGCAACTTATGAGGGGGGCGGGGGATGCGATAGTATTGCATGGTGGTATTCGATTAACCGAGGCTTCATCCGAGGGCTTTATGGAACAACACCAGCATAATCAGAGCCTGCAAGATCAGGCATACACCGCATTGCGCTCCAAGATCATCTATGCCGAGCTCAGGCCCGGCACGCGTCTTTCGGCGATTGGTCTGGAAAAGGAGACGGGAATCGGGCGCACGCCCATTCGCGAGTCCTTTGTGCGCCTGCGTGAGCAGGAGCTGGTGGAAACGCGTCCCAAAAGCGGCACCTATGTCTCAAAAATCAGCATGGAGCGCGCCGAGAACGCCTGTTTCTTGCGCGAAAAACTCGAGAGAAGCGTGCTCATTAAATGCTGCTCTGCCGCCACACCCGAGCAGAAGTGTCGGCTCGAGCAGATTCTTGCCGAGTCCGAGTCGCTCGACCATAGCGAGACGCGTCGTTTCTTTGACCTGGACAACCTGTTCCATGAGACGTGTTTTGAGATTGCCGGTCGTCACATGTTGTGGGATTGGATGAAGAGCATCAACACACATTTTGAGCGATACAACTGGTTGCGTATGGTGTCGCAGGACCTGGATTGGGAGCCGATTCGTCGGCAGCATCGCCGGATTCTCGAGGCCATTAAGAGGGGCGATACCGACACGGCGAGCTATCTGGCAGAGACGCACTTGCACCTGATGCCCGAGGAGCAGGGCCCGGTTATCGCCTTGCATCCCGACTATTTTGAGCTGTCCAAAGACTCGGCCATCTAACTCGTCCCCTTCATTAGTTGCGGTGAAATAGGGATTGTTTGGGGCTCTGATGGTGTAAACAGTCCGTATTTCACCGCAAGTGCGAGACGCTACCGGGGCACAAAAAAGCTGCGGCGCCGCTTGGAGGAAAAGACCGGAAGCAAGGGTCCATTCCTCCAGACGGCGCCGCAGCTGTTTTGATGGTTCGGCTTTTGTCGAAGTGTCTTAGTTGAGCGCGACTGCCAGCCGAGTAGGCAAAGCGGCTCGGGGGCGTGTCGCTTCCGTCACGTTCTATCAGCATACAAGACGGTTTTGGTTCTTGCTCGTGACGGAAACGGCGCGCTTCCGAGCCGTTTTAAAAGAAAGGGGGCGAGGTCTAGGGCACGCCCCCTTTCACGATAGAGAGTTAAACCTAGCCGCGGACTTTTTTGACGACGTCCATGGCCTCGCGGGCAATCTGCTCGACCTTGGAGAAGTCGCCGTCAGCGAACAGGGCCGGCTTGACCATCCAAGTGCCACCGCAGGCGATGATGGCGGAGGAGCTCAGGTACTCCTCGACGTTGGCGGTGCTCACGCCGCCGGTAGGCATAAAGCGGTGGCCGACAAACGGAGCCGCAAGGGCCTTGATGGTGTTGAGACCGCCGTACTGAGCTGCGGGGAAGAACTTGGTGACCTTGAGGCCCAGGTTCTCGGCGGCGGTAACCTCGGAGGGGGTCACGGTGCCGGGCAGCACGGGCAGGTCGATATCGATGCAGTGTTTCACGACGTCCTCGTTGTAACCCGGGGAGACGATAAACTTGGCACCGGCGGCGCGGGCCTGCTCAACCTGCTCGACAGTCAGGACGGTGCCAGCGCCGACGCACATCTCGGGCTCGGCCTCGGCCATGGCGGCGATGCACTCGGCGGCGCAGGCGGTGCGGAAGGTAACCTCGGCGGACTTCATGCCGGCTGCCATAAGAGCGTGGGCGAGCGGGGCGGCGTCCTCGACCTTGTCGAGCACGACGACCGGCACGATGCCCAGGGACTCAAGCGTGGTGTAGAACTGATCGAACATGATGTTCCTTTCGATGTGTAGCGCGCATGGGCGCGTGATTGCCAAATGTGCTGGTCAGGAGCCGATTTTGGATTGGTTATCGGAGGCACTGCTTGGGGTTCAAGCAATTCCAAAACCGGCAGCTCGACCAGTCATGTAGGGAATGCCAGGCAAAACCGGAATGGGACTGGTGGTTTTGCCCGGCCGGAGGAATCGGGGAGCGGGCCGCAGGGGTATGGGATTGGAAAGCTGCGGCCCGCGGAATGGGGAACGAATTAACGGGCGACGCGGGTGCCACCGTCGGCGGCGGATGCCACGGCTGCGATCTCGTCTGCGGTCACCAGGTTGGAATCGCCCTTGATGGTGAGCTTGAGGATCGAGGATGCAATCGCGTAGTTGACAGCGTCCTGCGGGTCAAAGTCGTTGATGAGGGCATGGACGAGGCCGGCGTTGAAAGCGTCGCCGGCGGCAACGCCCTCGAGTACGTGCACGTCGTGAGCAGGGGAGAACCAGTGCTTGCCGCTCTCGGCGTCAAAGAGCATGCCCATCCAGATGGAGCGCTCGACGCAGGAGATGTTGCGAACGACCGAGGCGACCTTCTTGCAACCGTATTCGGCGCAGATCTGGCGGGCCATCTCGACGTAGGTGTCACGCTCCTCGATGCCGTGGGCAAGGGAACCAGAGACGCAGGTCATGCCAAGGCCGGCAGGCGCATCTTCGTCGTTGGCGATGCAGATGTCGACGAGCGGCAGGAGTTCCTTCATGGTGGCCTGCGACTTCTCGGGCGACCACATCTTGCCGCGGTAGTTCACGTCGCACACGGTCGTGATGCCCTTAGCGCGGCAGGCGGTGAGGGCATCCTTGCAGGCGGCAGCCATCTCATCGGAGACGGCGGGGGTCACGCCGGAGAAATAGAAGACATCGATGCCCTTGAGGATCTCGTCCCAGTTAAAGACGTCGCGCTTGGCCATGTTGATGGCAGAGTACTTGCGGTCGTAGACGCAACCGTTACCGCGCTGCGAGGCACCGACCTCAAACACATAGGAGCCAAGGCGGTCGCCCTGACGCACGACGCGTGTGGTGTCGACGTCGTAGGCCTTCAGCGAACGCAGGGCGCACTCGCCCAGACGGTTGGCCGGGACAACGGAGACGTAAGCGGCCTTGTCGCCCTGGTAGGCCAGGGAAAGCGCGGTGTTGGCCTCGGCGCCACCGTAGCGGACGTCAAACTCGGTTGCCTGCTCAATGCGCAGATGGTCTTTGGGCGAGAGTCTCATCATGATCTCGCCGAAGGTAAGAACCGTTTTACCCATGGTCGCGCAGCTCCTTTTACTCGTGCGTACACCTTTGATATGGCGTTGGCACGCAGATGCCAAGACGGTAGGGTGCGTCTTTGCACCTGCGTGCCAACGCTCGCCGAAATCGATTTACGAAATCGGTTTCGTTTCGAGTTGTAGTATACTCACCTACAGCGTTTTGCAAGCGAGATTTTTAAAAAAAATGCCTAAAATGGCTCAGGCTGCCGACAATGGGGAAACGGGGTGCGCCATGGCGCAGATGAGAATCAAGGACATTGCCGCCGAGGCGGGCGTGAGCCCGGCCACGGTCTCGCGCTATCTCAACAACCGCCCCGGGCAGATGACCGAGGAAACCCGCGCTCGCATCGCGGCGGTTATCGAGCGCACCGGCTATCGCCCACGTGCTGCCGCGCGCAATCTGCGCAGCTCGCGCACCAACCTCATCGGTGTGATCCTGGCCGACATCGCCAACCCGTTCTCGAGCGCCATGCTCGAGGGCCTTTCCGCCAGCGCCGCCGCGCGCGGCTGCTCGCTCATGACGGCCATTAGCGGAAACGACCCCGCCAAGGAGGCCGAGTCGCTCACCAGGCTTATCGACGCTGGCGTAGATGGCCTGGTCGTCAACACCTGCGGAGGCAATGACGAGGCGATCGCCGCGGCAGCGGGACGTCTGCCTGTTGTGCTGCTCGACCGCGACGTTGCCGACGGCGGTGTTGACCTGGTGACATCTAACAACCGTGAGCTGGTCGCCGGCTTGGTAGACGCCTTGGCAGCTGCGGGCAGCGAGCGTCTGTGCCTGCTCACCGAGGCAAGCGACGATAGCCCCGTGCGTCGAGAGCGCGCCGAGGCCTTTGCCGACGAGCTTTCGCGCCGCGGCCTTGCGGGCGAGGTCGTCACCCTGGCCGACGGTGGCGCCACGGGCGTTGGCCGTTTGGACAAGACCATCCGCGACTACGCGGGCAAAAGGCTCGGCCTCATTGCTGTCAACGGCTTGGTCTTCCTGCGTCTGACCGAGGCGCTAGCACAGCTGGGACCCTCATTGCCGGCTGGCCTCAAGATCGCGACGTTTGACGACTACCCCTGGAACCACGTGCTCTTTGGCGGCGTCACCACGGCCGCGCAAGATACCCTCGCCATTGCCAAGCGCGTGGTCGAGCGTCTCTCCGAGCGTATCGACGTTGTTACCACCACCGTGGGCGAGGCCGCGAAGCTGGCGCCTAAACGCATCGAGATCCCCGGTCACATCGAACACCGCGCATCAACCTCGCGCTAGCCTGTGTGATAATATATAGACAATGTCATACAGGAGGTATCCATGGCTGCGTCTGTGCTGAGTGTGCGAGTGGACTCGTCAATTAAAGACTCATTTGCCGAACTGTGCGAAGAGCTTGGCATGACTTCGTCTGTTGCGGTCAATATGTTTATGAGGCAGATGCTGCGCGAGCGCTCTCTGCCGTTTGTTCCTTCACTTGGTAAAAGCTCTGCGAGCGAAAGCGCCGCGACGGGCATTTTGGATACTGCCCAGATTGAGTCCGCCGTCCGCGAGGCGGCCAGCTCGATTCCCGCCATCAAAACCGTGATTCTTTTTGGTTCGTATGCCCGTGGCGAGGCTCATGCCGATAGTGATATTGACTTGCGTCTCGAAGTCGATCGCGAGCAGGGCTTTGGTCTTTTTGCGCTGTCGGCGTTTGGCGAGGCGGTGCGCAAAGAAACCGGGAGGCAGGTTGATCTCGTCTCTAGTGATCATCTTGATGACGAACTTGCCGCGGTAATCGAGCGCGAAGGAGTGATCCTTTATGATCGCGCGTAAGTCAGACAGCCTTCGCGCCCAAGAGGTTTTGGAGGCCATCTCCGAAACGAACGAGCGCATCAAGGCTTTTGATATCACCGAGGACCAGTTTCTGCATGCGAATGACGTGCGGACGAGGGCGTTGGCGGACTCCCTTTTGATGTGTGCGCTTAGGGTGACGGAAGAAGCGGGCAAATTGTCGGAACGCTCGCAGCGGCTTCATCCCGAAATTGAATGGCGTGGAATTATCGGCATGAGAAATTATCTTGCGCATGATTACGGCAATGTCGACCGCTCGGTTGTTTGGGATGCAGTGACGATGGAGTTCCCTGCGCTGGAACGAGCCTGTAGACAAATTGTCTCCGAATCCGAGCGATAGTTGCTGGTCATACCCGCCTGCGCACACGTTTTTTGAGCGCTTGATACGCTTTAACCCTGCGGAAACATTTTTCTGCGATAGTATCTGCGATATAGACCAGTCGAAACCCGCCCGAAAGAAAGGGGAGCGACATGAACCAGCAGAACATCGATTACGTACTCCGCTCCGTAGAGCAGCGTGACATCCGCTTTGTGCGTCTGTGGTTTGTCGACATTCTCGGCCGCCTCAAGAACTTTGCCATTAGCCCCGAGGACCTCGAGGTCGCTTTTGAGGAGGGTATTGGCTTTGACGGCTCCGCTATCGAGGGCTTTGCCACGCCCGAGGAAGCCGACATGCTCGCATTCCCCGATGCTTCGACCTTCCAGATCCTGCCGTGGCGCCCGAGCCACAACGGCGTCGCCCGCGTGTTCTGCGACGTGTGCACCCCCGACCGCAAGCCGTTTGCCGGCGATCCGCGCGATGCCCTGCGCCGCATGTTCCGCAAGGCCGAGAAAGCTGGCTATCTGCTCAACGTGGGTGCCGAGCTGGAGTATTACTACTTCCCCGACGAGCACACCCCCGAGCCGCTCGACAACGTGGGCTACTTCGATCTTTCGGTGAGCGATGCCGCCCGCGACCTGCGCCGCAACACGGTCCTCACGCTCGAGAAGATGTCCGTGCCCGTGGAGTACACCTTCCACGCCGCCGGCCGCTCGCAGCACGGCATGAGCCTGCGCCACGCCGAGGCCTTAAGCATGTCCGACGCCATCACCACGGCCAAACTCATCATTAAGCAGCAGGCCTACGAGAGCGGTTGCCACGCCTCCTTTATGCCCAAGCCGTTGGCGGGCGAGGACGGCAGCGCTATGTTCCTGTGCCAGTCGCTATTCGACCACGACGGCAACAACGTCTTTTGGGGCGAGGATGACGAGAAGTACCACCTCTCCGACGTCGCCAAGCACTACATGGCCGGCATTCTGGCGCATGCCCGCGAGATTAGCGCTATCACCAACCCCACGGTCAACTCGTACAAGCGCATTACCACGGGTGGCGACTCCGTGCCGCAGTACGCCACGTGGGGCCTGCGCAACCGCGCGAGTATGGTCCGCATTCCGGTCTACAAGCCCGGCAAGCAGCTGTCCACGCGCATCGAGCTTCGTAGCCCCGACCCCATGGCCAATCCGTACCTGGTCAACGCCGTCACGCTGGCGGCTGGTCTCGATGGCATCGAGCGCAAGCTGGAGCTCCCGCCCGAGGCCACGGCCGAGACGCTCAAGCTCACCGACCGTCAGATGCTCGAGGCCGGCTACACGCCGCTGCCGCGCTCGCTCAAAGAGGCGCTCGACGTGTTTGAGGACTCGCAGTTTATGAAGGATGCCCTCGGCGAGCACATCCACAGTTTCTTCCTTAAAAAGAAGCGCGACGAGTGGCATAAGTTTGAGTCCACGATCACCGAGTGGGAGATTAAGCACTATCTGGCGAACTCCTAATCGCGCTGGCTTGTTCCAGTACGATTGAGCTCATTTCCTTGGAGGCCGATATGTCCGAAAAGAGTGCCCTGTTCATGGCGCGCACGACGCGCTTCCACGAGTTTGCCCGCAGCTTGACGACCACCCTGGGTGTCGAGGTGAGCCTGGCAACCCCCGATTCGCCGACTGCGGCGCACGACTTTGACCTGCTGATCCTCGACTCCGACGGCATCCGCAGCGACCGCATCGATCAGATTGCCAAGTGGCTTGACGATCGCGGCGGTGTCCCCATGTTGGTGATCGTCGACGACGAGGCGCTCGGTACCTTGCGCCTGCCCAATCACGCGCATGCCGACTTTGTATGCCCCACGGCGACATCCAACGAGCTTAAGGCTCGTGCGCAGCGCCTGATGGGCGAGGAGGAGACCGTCGCCGCCGAAGATGTGCTCAACATCGACAACCTCGAGATTAACCTGGCTACCTACCAGGTGACGCTCGATAACGAGCCCATCGACCTGACGCTGATGGAGTACTCGCTGCTGAGCTTTTTGGCGACGCATCCCAACCGTGCCTACAGCCGCGAGGTGCTGCTGCACCGCGTGTGGGGCTTTGAGTACTGCGGCGGCACGCGCACCGTCGACGTGCACATTCGACGCATCCGCTCCAAGGTGGGCCCGCAGATCGCGGCGCACATCACCACCGTCCGTGGCGTGGGTTATCTGTTTAAGGACTAGATTTCCACCACAAAGGGGACAGGCACCTTCGTGGTGGTTTTGCCGCATGCGTGGATCCCTTTCGAGTTTGCAGCAGAACTTAAGCCTTCCTAAAAGATTGCGTTCTCATACACGTTCGCCCGCATATTGGGGTACAACTCAACGTGAACAATGATGGCCCGCCACATGTTTGGCGGGCCTTTGGTTATTAGACGGTTATTAGACGAAAGGATCGCAGCTATGAGCGAGTACGATTCCCAGCGTCCCCAGGATGCGGGCAACGTCGGCGAGACCCAGCAGCAGCCGCGCGAGATCGGAAGAGCACACGTCTGAACTCCAGTCACAT
>USHA01000065.1 GCA_900554325.1 uncultured Collinsella sp. | reverse complement strand
GTGCCCTACCGGGAGTAGCCCCGACGGTTGACAAAACTATAGGAACACCCAACGACTAACTTAAAAACTATGCCGGATTACGGGGCTGAATGGCGGATTGCCGACCATGCCGAAATTGGTAAAAAGAAAACCGCAGGTAGAAGGCTCGCTATGATTTGAAAATAAGGGGTGTGGTTGGCTCATTCAGGTTCAGCCCCGTAATCCGGCATAGTTTTGAAATGGCACTGAATAAGTGGCGGCAAATGAGCCGCAATGAAGCAAGCTAGCCCCTCGTTTCCGAAACCTTTCCGCAACAATTTGCCCTTCGTGCCGCTCGACTCCGCTCGCAACGTCCCCTGCGCTACACTTAGTCGCACTGTGGCGCTGCCGCGCCGCGCCCGAAGCAAGGGAGACCCTCATGAAGAATACTCAGCTGCTGCTGATTAACGATATGTGCGGCTACGGCAAGGTCGCACTTTCCGCCATGCTGCCGGTGCTGTCGCACATGGGCTACCGTATCCATAACCTGCCGACGGCGCTCGTTTCCGACACGCTCAACTACCCCAAGTTCTACATCCACGACACCACGGAGTACGTGCGCCAAAGCCTCGCTATCTGGGAAGAGCTCGGCTTTGAATTCGACGCCATCTCGACCGGCTTTATCGTGACCGAGGAAGAGACACGCATCATCTCGGACTTTTGCCACCGCCGTGCGCAAAAGGGCACCAAGGTGTTCGTCGACCCCATCATGGGCGATAACGGCAAGCTCTATGCGGGCGTGCCCGAGTCCACGATCGGTCTCATGAGGCACCTGCTCGAGTGCGCCGACTACGCGGTGCCCAACTACACCGAGGCCTGTCTGCTCACCGATACGCCTATCGCCGAGCAAATTACGCCCGATGAGGCCCGCGCTCTTGTGGACGCCGTGCGTGAGCTGGGTGCCAAGTCTGTGGTCATTACGAGCGCCGTAGTCAATGGCACGAACGCGGTTATCGGTTACGACCATGTGGCGGGGGAGTACTTTACGATTCCCTTTGAGCTCATTCCGGTCTATTTCCCGGGCACGGGCGACACGTTCTCGGCGGTGCTCGTCGGCCGCGTTATGGCAGGTTGGAGTCTGCAGCGCGCGACGTCCGATGCCATGCGTGTGGTTGCTGAGCTTATCGAGCGCAATGCCGACCAAGAGGACAAGTCTGCCGGCCTGCCCATCGAGGCCTGCCTGGATGTGATTGACCATGAGTAGCGCCGACGAGAGCGGTACCGAGGCAGCGGGCGAGAACAAGCCGCTCGGCGCGCCGCGGGGCAAGCGTCCACGAATCCGCGTGAGCTGCGTGGACCAGCTGGGTGCGTGCCGTTGTCACCATGGTCACAAGCCCGGCGACGTCTTCGACTTCGACCGGGACCGCGGCAGGATGTGCGCCATGGCCTGTCACGTGGGCTTTCCCTATATCGATATCCTGCGCTATGGCGGAACCGTGCCTGGCAACGAGCCCGGCACGGCAAAGTTCTGCTGCCCCGAGGTCGATACGCTGAACGTTTGGCTCGCCGAGATCGTCGACGAGTAATTGAGCGTGGATTTTCTCCCGTTTAGAGCGTATTTGAGCGCTCAAAGTGGGAGATTGTCCACGCTCAATTTGTATGCGGGAGATTATCCACGCTCATTTCGCGCCGAAGACGTGGCCCGCGACCTCGCTTGCCTACAGCTGCTCGAGCATAGCGGTACAACCGGCGAGCACGTCGCGGTAGGTGGCATCGAAGTTGCCGGTGTACCAGGGGTCGGCCACGTCGCCGGGGCGCTCGGTCCAATCGAGCAGGCGCGAGATCTTGCCGTCGGGGTCGTCGCCAAAGATGCGACGCAGGCCACGGGCGTTCTCGGCATCCATATAGACAATGTGATCCCAGTCGCCATACTCCGCGCGACGTACCTGACGCGCACGGTGGGCAACGACAGGAATTCCGACTTCACGCAGCTTGGCAACGGTGCCACGATGCGGCGGATTGCCGATCTCCTCGGTCGACGTTGCAGCGGAATCGATGACAAACTCCGCCTCGCGCCCAGCGCGGCGCACGAGCTCAGTAAACACCGACTCGGCCATCGTCGAGCGGCAGATGTTCCCATAGCAGATAAACAGTACGCATTGCATATGCGGTTTCCTTTCGATCGCCATCATCAAGCTCGAGTATCGTATCTGCGCCTACGCCTGCGCCCGCTTGCGCTCCCAGCGAGCCAATTTAATCGTCACCAGCGTGAGCGCCCAGGCCACAAGCGAGAACGCGGCTCCCACTGCGCCCACGTACGCAATGCCAACGCTGCTTACCACGGCGCCGCCCACTGCGGTGCCAAACGAGATGCCGACGTTAAACGCCATGGGCTCAACCGAACTTGCGAGTACCATCGACTTGGGATGGCGGCTGCGTGCCACGTCCATAAAGTGCGTGATGCACGACACCGAGAACAGGTACATGAGCAGCGCCAAGCTAAAGACAAAGACCAGCGCGAGCGGCATGGTGCCGCCCACAGCAAACAGCCCGAGCAGCGCCGCAGCCTGCAGCACAAACGTCACAAGCAGTGCCTTCATGCCAAAGCGCGCATCGATCCACCCGCCCAAGATGTTCGAGATCAGGCAGAACACGCCGTAGGCCATAAGCGTGGTACTGGCTTCGACCGTGCCCATGCCCAGCACCTGCTCAAGATAAGGCGTTACGTAGCCGTAGAACACATAGACCGACCCCACGCCAAACAAGAAGATGAGCATGCCGGTGATGATGCTCGGTTCGCGTAGGAGCCCCGCCTGCTCGCGGAAGGTGGCAGGCTCGTCGGTTTGCCCAGCGCGCGGCATAAATGCCACGAGCGCTCCGCAGATCAGAACGGCAAAGGTCAGCGTGCCGTACATGGCCACGTGCCAATCGAGCGTGTCGGCCACAAACTTGCCAATCGAGGTCACAAAGACCATCGCCACGGAAAACGCGCCGTACACGACCGAGATTGCAAGCGAAGTTTGCTGCGGGGACAGCAACTCGGGGATGTACGTCACGCCCACGGCGAGCAGCGCACCTGAGACAGAGCCCAGGACAATGCGCGAGATAAACAGCACCTGGAAGTTGGGCGCCAACGCCATGACCAGGTTGCCGAGCACAAAGACGATGCTGTAGCACACGAGCAGCTGGTAGCGGCGGAATCGCCCCGTGCTGAGCGCAAGCACCGGCGTGGCGATAGCGTAGACGAGCGCGAACACGCTGATGAGCTGGCCCGCAGTGGCAAGTGATACGCCGAGTTCCGTTGCCAAATCGCTTTCGATGCCGATGACCACGAACTCGGAGCAGCCGAGCGAGAATCCCAACAGCACGAGCAGCGCCAGGCAGAGCTTGGTGCGCGCGGTGGAGAGCGCGGCGGCGGTTGACTTGCTTTTAGGCGTGGCTGCGGCGGTCAAGGTTGTCACTCCAATGTCGCATGAATAAGCGGGATTCAATCCCTGCAACTCTAACAGAATGTGACAAAGAGACAGTCCCTTTGTCACATTGCGCTGCCAGCCAGTCGCCCAAACCATCACAACATTCGGCGAAAATCTCGAAATCGAGGAAAAGCGTCGAACGTTGTGATGGTTTTCCTGTCTGCGCCGGCGAGCTCCGGCGCCGTCTGGGGGTATAAGGCTAGCAAGTGTTTATTTGCGAGGCCTAAGGGGCGCCCCGTATGGATATCGATGACTTTGAATGGTGGTATAGCGAGGGCGAGGCTCCGGACGAGGAGTGGGACGAACCCGCGCCGCGTGACGTGTCGAGCGACGAGGACGAGACCGGCAACGATGCCTTCGAGACGGACGCCGCTTCCAACTCCGCCGAACCCCTAACCTTTGAACAGGCCTGGGCCCAGGCCGAGGCCGACGAGGCTAAGGCCGATGCCACGGCCACACTCGGTGAGCCGGCGGACATGTCCATCTCGCCGGCCAAGACCCCGCAGCCGCGCCATAACATCGACCCCGGCAGCACGGCATCCTTCAGCATACTCGACGTGCCCGCGCAGGGTGCTCAGGCGCCTGCGCCCACGCATCGCCCCGACCTGGCTCGCGAGGAAGTCGCGGGCCGCCGCTCTCCGCTCGGTCCCATCCTCATCGCCTTCATGGCCGGCGTCATCGCTTGCTCGGCGATCGGAAATGTCTGGAGCCATGTGGAGCAACAGCGCAAAGATGCCGCCAAGGTCGAGATGTCTGTCGAGCAATCGCTCAGCCGCACGCGCTCGGTGCATGTGTCGGTCGAGGTCAAGGACGGTGCGACATGGGACACCGCCCGCGGCGATAGTCAGATGCTCATCCACATCGTGGGCCGCACGCTCAGGGGGCAGGCGATTGACGAGTATCAATATGTCAACTCCGCTGGCGACGGCATCGAACTCAAGCCCGGCGACTACGAGCTCACGGTCGACGAGCCGCCCGTCGCCACCGATGGCACGCGCTTCCGCGCCTCAAAGCGTATGGTCCCCGTGAGCTTTAACTCGCAGGCGCCCGATACGGTCGACAGCACACCGCAGGGCGGGTTCGACCTTTACGCAATCGCTCAATAACTGCGCCTGCCGCCTCTCCGTGTCGCCAAGAGTGGCACAATAGCCCTCAACACTGTTGTTTACTTTTGGAGGAAGTAGCATGTCCACCGTCACCACCATCAAGCGCGGCGGCCTCACCGCGGCCATCGATTCCATGGGAGCCCAGCTCACGAGCCTTGCCCTCGACGGCAACGAGTATCTGTGGCAGGGCGACCCGGCCTTTTGGGGCAAACACGCGCCCATTCTGTTCCCCATCGTGGGATCGCTGCGCAACAACACAGCGACGTCTGCGGCCGGCACCTGCGAGATGCCGCGCCACGGACTCGCGCGCATCGTCGAACACAAGCTGGTCGAGGTCTCCGAGGACGGCTCGTCCGTCACCTACGAGATCACCGATACGCCCGAGTCGCTCAAGGCTTTCCCCTTCCACTTTAAGCTCAACATGACCTATGCCCTGACTGGTGATGCCACGCTTACCCAGACCTTTGCCGTCACCAACACCGGCGACGTGGACCTGCCGTTCTCGGTGGGCGGTCACCCTGCATTTAACGTGCCCGCCCCCGGTGCCGAGGATGAGGCGTTCGAGGATTACGAGCTGGCGTTTACCGAGGCTTGGACCAACGAGGCCCCCATCATCACGCCCGACGGTCTTATGACGTGCGAGGGCAGTTACAAGGCTCCCGATAACTCGGACGTGCTGCCCATCACGCACCGCAGCTTCGATAACGATGCCATCATGTTCACCGATACTCCGGGCTCCACGCTCACACTGCGCGGCCGCAAGTCGGGCCACGGCGTCAAGATCGACTTTGAGGGCTTTAAGTACATCGGCGTGTGGTCTGCCGCCAACGACGCTCCGTTTGTGGCGCTCGAGCCCTGGACCGGTCACACCACCATGGACACCGAGGACGACGTCTTTGAGCACAAGGTCAACACCATCACCTTGGCTCCCGGCGAGACGGATGTTCGCAGCTTTAGCGTTACCTTGCTCTAGAGGTTCCGCCGCTCGGTCGATGCTGCGCGTCGTCCAGAGCGACAAGTTGTCATTCAAAAGGCAAGACATAGACCTTCTGGTCATGCCTTGCCTTTTTCATGCCACTTGTTCGCTCTGGACGTCGCTCGCCGGCATTGCCAAAACATCGGCGTCCCCAATGGCTACCGTGTGTCTATTAATTTTTCGAGCTTGTGCTGCGCTGCTGGTCGCTGGCGTATATCCTGTTAAGTCGTCAGCATACGATTCAACAGGGAAGGCAGATTATGCATTCTCCCCATCAACGCGACGCGCATCCACAGCCGGTGTGCAGCCGTCGTATCTTCTTAGGCAGTGCGCTTGCTGCGAGCGCTACCGTTGTTGCCGGCGCACTTGCCGGTTGCCAGCGCCCCTCCACGCTGGAAGTAGTTCAGCCCACGACGGGCGGCGGTCGCGACGACCTGTCCGATTCCGTGATCGGCAAGGACAAGATCCGCATCGGCATGGAGGCGGCCTACGCCCCGTACAACTGGCAGGTCTCCGAAGCCAGCGAGTACACCATCCCCATCGACAACGTGCAGGGCGCCTATGCCGATGGTTACGACGTGCAGATCGCCAAGATCGTCTGCAAGGCCCTCGGTGGCGAGCCCGTTGCCGTCAAGCAGAGCTTCTCGGGTCTTATCGATTCGCTCAACAACGGCCAGATCGACCTCATCATTGCCGGCATGAGCGCCACGCCCGAGCGCGAGGAGTCCGTCGGCTTTTCCGACCCGTACTTCATTGGCTACTTTGGCCTGTTCGTAAAAGAGGGCTCGCCCTACCAAAATGCGACCAAGCTCAGCGACTTTAGCGGCGCTACGGTCCTCGGCCAAAAGGACACCATGCTCGATACCGTCATCGACGAAATCCCGGGCGTTGTGCACAAAAACCCGGTCGATTCGGTTCCCACGGTGTTTTCGAACCTGCTGCAGGGCACCTGCGACGCCGTGACCTATAACACCGAGAACGAGAAGGGCTATATGGCCCAAAACCCGGGTATCGTGCCGATTCAATTTGCCGAGGGCGAGGGCTTTAAGCAGGAGGTCACGGCAAACGTCGGCTGCCGCAAGGGCTCGGACAAGCTGCTTAAGCTCATCGACAAGACACTCAAGGGCATTAGCCAAGAGGAGCGCGACCAAATGTGGGACGCGTGCCTCGACCGTCAGCCGGCATAGGGAGGCAGCATGAAAACCATTAATCGCCTGGCCTCCTTTATCAGGGCCGACCACCGTTATGTATACCTGGGCACGAGCGTTATCGCGGCGCTCGGCCTGGCGTTTAGCCAGCGCAACCCCACGCCGCTGAGCTTCTTGGCCCCCACGGGCGTGTTCCAAGATTGCCTTTGGGCGATCCTGTGGGCGTGGCTCGTCGTGTCGGTGGCGGCGCTGGTCACCAAGCTTATGCACTGGAGCGACTATCGCGAAAAGTCGCCGTTCGCATCCGAGCGTTTCCGTCGTGGAGCACGCTTGGGCAGCTACGTCGTGGTCGCCATCGCGGCAGTTTTCTTTATCGACCGCTGCGTCATGTCGTTTATCGACCTGGTGCAGGTGAGCATTGTCTCGGATTCCAACCCCAGCGACTTTTTGTCGAGCCTGGTCTACATGACCTACAAGAGCGGGGACTTCTTCATTCGCGGTATCGAGATCACCATCGCGCTTGCCACCTTCGGCACCGTCATCGCATTCTTCCTGGCGCTGCTCTTCGTGTTCCTACGCATTCAGACCTTCGATCGCGTGGATAACGACCTGGTGCGCTCCTTTAAGAGTATCGGCCGCGGCTTTGCGACCGTCTACTCCACCATCGTGCGCGGCACGCCCATGATGGTCCAGGGTCTGCTCATCTATTACGCGGGCTTCACCGTTTTGCGCGGCATGGGCTTCGAGACCGCCCAGGCCAACCAGATCTGGAGCACCTTCACCGCCGGCCTCGTCACCATCTCGCTCAACTCCACCGCCTACATGATGGAGGTCCTGCGCGGCGGCATCGAGTCCATCGATCCCGGCCAGGCCGAGGCAGCACGCTCGCTGGGCCTGTCGCAGTGGCAAGCTATGCGCAAAGTCGTGTTCCCCCAGGGCATTAAAAACGCGATTCCGGCGCTCACCAACGAGCTCATCATCAACATCAAGGATTCGTCGGTGCTCTCGGTCATCGGCGTGTTTGACCTCATGTACGCCACCACCACCGTCGCCGGCGTGTACTACCGCCAGATGGAGGTCTACTGCGTGGCGCTCGTGGTCTACCTGATCCTGACGCTCGTGGCGAGCCGCCTGCTCGAGGCCTTTGGCAAAAAGCTAGGCGCCGAGGCTCCGGTCACGCTGCCCAGCTCCAACTAGGCTCAAGACGAGGAGAATCATCATGGCAGATACCGCCACTACCGGCACCGCGGCCGCCGCACAGACCAATGAGCTGCTCATCCGCGTCGAGGGCCTGCGCAAGAGCTTTGGCTCGCTCGAGGTGCTCAAGGGCATCGACCTGTCCGTTAACCCCGGCGAGGTCGTCACCATTATCGGCGCCTCGGGCTCGGGCAAATCGACCTTCCTGCGCTGCCTCAACCTGCTCGAGACCCCGGACGCGGGCCACATCTGGTTCCACGGCCAGGACCTCACGGCCGAGCGCTGCAACATCAACAAGCTGCGTGAGGACATCGGCATGGTGTTCCAGGGCTTTAACCTGTTCAACAACATGGACGTGCTCGACAACTGCACGCTCGCGCCCGTCACGCTCAAAAAGATGAGCAAGGCCGAGGCCGAGAAGGTCGCGATGGAGCATCTGACGAGCGTGGGGCTCGAGAAGTTCGCGCACGCCGCCGTGGGTCGCCTGTCCGGTGGTCAAAAACAGCGCGTGGCCATCGCTCGTGCCCTATGTATGAATCCGCAGATCATGCTGTTCGACGAGCCGACCTCCGCACTCGACCCCGAGATCGTGGGAGAGGTGCTCGAGGTCATGCGCAAACTTGCTGCCGACGGCATGACCATGGTCGTCGTCACGCACGAGATGGCCTTTGCCCGCACCGTGTCCGATCGCGTGGTCTTTATGGACAAGGGCGTAGTGCTCGAGGACGCCGCGCCGGCAGAGCTCTTTGGCAACCCCAAGCACCAGCGTACCCGCGAGTTCCTCTCGCGTTATCTCGAGGACAAATAACCAACCGCAAGCGCTTATGTGGCAGGGCCGCTCCGGTGGGGCGGCCCTTGTCGTCACAATCGAAAGGATGTCATGGCCGAGGTTTGGCGCTTCTTTGCGCATGAGGATGATTTTGCCGATTTGGACGAAGCTGGTGCGTGCGAGCGCCTGGGCCGCGTGCTGTCGTTTCCGACCATTTCGAGCATGGATGCCGAGGCGGTGGACTGGCAGCCGTTCGACGACCTGCGCGCGTATATGCAGCAGGCTTGGCCGCGCGTGTTTGCGGCGGGCGAGGTCGAGCTTATCGATCATTCGCTATTGGTGACGCTTGGCGGTTTCGACCCTGCCCTCAAACCCGTCATGCTCATGGGTCACATGGACGTGGTTCCTGTGGTGCCGGGCACCGAGGACGATTGGACTCACGCCCCCTTTAGCGGACATGTGGACGACACCTACATTTGGGGTCGCGGCGCCATCGATATGAAAGACCAGGTCGCAGGCATTCTCGAGGCGGTTGAGTATGCGCTCGCACACGGCTGGGAGCACAAGCGTACCCTGCTGCTCGCCTTTGGCCAGGACGAGGAGACTACGCAGTACGGCGCAGGCGCCATCGGCCGCGCGCTCGAGGAGCGCGGCATTGAGCTTGAGTACCTGATCGACGAGGGCGACTACCGCATCGTTTCGGCTGCCGAGTACAGCGCGGGCGAGGACTGGCTCATGCACGCCGACCTTGCCGAGAAGGGCTATGCCGATATCGTGCTCAAGACGAAGAGTGAGGGCGGGCATTCGTCCAACCCCTACGGTGGCACGTCGCTTGAGGTGCTCAGCCGTGCCATCACCGCAATCTGTGATATCGAGTGGCCGACGCGCGTGACCGACTTGCTTGCCGCCCAGCTCGTCGAGTTGGGGCTCTACACGGCCGACGAGATTGCCTCCAACAAGGACACCATCGTGCGCGATTGCCTCGCCAGCAAGAAGCTCTATCCGCTGGTGACGACCACCTGCGCACCCACGCAGATCGAGGGTGGCAGCACCGGCGCCAACGTAATGCCGCAGGATATGTGGGCCAACATCAACTTCCGCATGCTCGAGGGCACAAGCGTGGCCGATGTTGTGGCGCGCTGCCGTGAGGCGGTTGCCGGGGCGGACCTTGCCGGTCGTGTCGAAGTGGAGCTGGGCCCCGGCAGCTCCGAACCCTCGCCGTCCCCGCGCATCGGTGGTCCCGGCCTCGAGGCGGTTCGCTCCATCGCCGCCCGCTATTTCCGTAATCCAAAGGGGACGGAGGAAAACGGATCATTCGAGCCAGTGGCAATTGTGCCCTCGACCGTGATCGGTGCGACCGACGCTGCCAACTACCAACAAATTTGCCCTGAGTGCATTCGCTTCTCGGCCTTTGTGGTTGATGACGACGAGTGTGATCGCGGCGTCCACGGCACCAATGAGCGCATCACCCGCCGCGCCTACCTCCAGGGCATCCGCTTCCTCGTCGCCCTGATCCATACGCTTTAGAATCCGACAAAGGGACTGTCCCTTTGTCGGATTCCGTGCGGGTTATATGCAGGTTTGCCTGCGCACGCTATCATATATGAGTTAGACCGCAATTATGTACCCCATACGCGAAGGGATGCGCATGTATCTGAAGATCGACATGTTCTAGCTGGGCTTACCCCCGCAGCGGCGCCCCGCGCCCCATCAATTCTGCCGATTTTCGCCTTCACGCATATAAAGGAGTCCGTCATGCGCGACAAGCTCGAAAAGATCATCAAGGCCTACGAGGAGCTCGAGAAGAAGCTTTCCGACCCGGCCGTCGCCTCCGATATCAAGGAGTTCACGCGTCTCAACAAGGAGTACGCGCACCAGTCCGACCTCATTGCCGCCTCGCGCGAGTACATCGGCGCGCTCGATGACATCGAGGCTGCCAAGGAAATGCTGCACGATACCACCGATGCCGATGAGAAGGAGATGCTCCAGATGGACATCTCCGAAAACGAGGCCAAGCTTCCCCAGCTCGAGGAAGACATCAAGTACATGCTCATCCCGAGCGACCCCAACGACGACAAGAACACCATCGTCGAGATCCGCTCCGCCGCCGGTGGCGACGAGGCGGCCATCTTCGCCGGCGATCTGTACAAGATGTACCAGCGCTTTTGCGAGTCGCGCGGCTGGAAGACTACCGTGCTCGATTCCAGCCCCAGCGAGGCCGGTGGCTTTAAGTCCATCGAGTTCAAGGTCGAGGGCGACCGCGTCTACTCCGTCATGAAGTTCGAGTCCGGCGTGCACCGCGTCCAGCGCGTTCCCAAGACTGAGTCCCAGGGCCGCATTCAGACCTCCACGGCTACCGTCGCCGTACTTCCCGAGGCCGAGGAGATCGACGTCCAGATCAACCAGTCCGACCTGCGCATCGACACCTACTGCGCCTCCGGCCCTGGCGGTCAGTGCGTTAACACCACCTACTCCGCCGTGCGCATCACCCACCTGCCCACCAACACCGTGGTGCAGTCGCAGGAGCAGCGTTCCCAGATCCAGAACCGCGAGGTCTGCATGCAGATGCTGCGCGCCCGTCTGTACGAGATGGAACTCGAGAAGCAGCAGGCCGAGCTCGGTGCCGAGCGCCAGAGCCAGATCGGCCACGGCAACCGTTCCGAGAAGATCCGTACCTACAACCAGCCCCAGGACCGCGTGACCGATCACCGCATCGGTTTCAACTCCACCTACAACGGCGTCCTTCTGGGCGATCAGCTCGGCACTGTCATCGAGGCACTTGCCGCCGCCGAGCGAGCCGAGAAGCTAGCGCAGGCCGTTTAAGTTACGGCGTTTTACCAAACGCCGTAACTGCTCGACGCTGCGCGCCGCCCAGAGCGACAATTTGTCATTCAAAAGGCAAGGCATGACCAGAAGGTCTATACCTTGCCTTTTTCATGCCAACTTGTTCGCTCTGGACGTCGCTCGCTGTCCGTCCTCTACCTGCGGCGCTGCCTTGCTCCGGATGCGGTATGCTCAACCTGCGGCGCCTTAGAGGTAGTCATTGGGGACGTTCTTAAATGACTAGGTTGGGCACATTGCTTTGAGATGTTATTCAATCGGCTTTGATGGCCATGAAGCCGGCTACCTGCTCAAAGAAATTAGCGGCATTTATCTGCTATTGAAAATATTGCTCAAAAAATCGTCCAAGAAGTCGCAGTGCATTTTTTGATGAGTCGCGCGTCAAGTGATTTGGTATGTTCTTGGTTAGATATTGGTCAGTTTTTGGGCAACCTTGCCAAAAGCTTGACGAATGCAAATCTGGACGTCGGCGAATGAACACTTTGAGCGAGCTCGGTGCAAAATTCTGGGCTGATTCTCGATAATCGCTTCCAATCGTCCCTTGCCGCGTGCCACCCTCGCGTACAATCTGCTCCGACATTCGCGCGCCGTCCGGCGCTTAAGAGGGGAGGGCCCCATGGCAAACGAGATCTGGACCATCAAGCGTTGTCTCGAGTGGACCAAGGAGTACCTGGCCGAGCGCGGCGAGGAGCACCCCCGTCTTTCTGCCGAGTGGCTGCTGTGCGCCGCCACGGGCCTGGCGCGCATTGACCTATATATGCGTATGGACGAGACGCTTAACGCGGCCCAGCTCGAGACCATGCATGCGGCCGTTGTCCGCCGCGCTAAGGGCGAGCCGCTGCAATACATCACCGGCAGCACGCAGTTTCGCATGATCGACGTCGCGTGCGCCCCCGGTGTGCTCATTCCGCGCCCCGAGACCGAGATGCTCGTCGAGGAAGTCCTCAATTATCTGGATGCCGAGGTGCTGAGCCCCGAGGCTGCTGCCCGTCAACGTGTTGAGCTGCCTTGGAACGATGAGGTCGAAGAGGCCCGCAAAGCCGAGGCGGCGCTGGCCGACGAGCGCGCGACTGCCGAGCGCCGTGC
>USHA01000064.1 GCA_900554325.1 uncultured Collinsella sp. | reverse complement strand
GGTCGCTTCCGCAGGCGCCCCCGTCATGAAGACGATCGCCTCCCTGCTGCTCGTCGGCTTCGCCGCCCAGTTTTTCGTGAGCGGCATCCTCGGTTTTGTCGAGCTGTTCTTCCCCGAGACGATGGCGGAGTACGCCGAGCTCATGGAGGATTCCGCCGTCGGGGTGTTCGCGATTATCCAGGTGATCTCGACGGTCATCCTCGCGCCGCTCAACGAGGAGATCGTGTGCCGCGGCGTCATGCTCGAGTACGCGATGCGCGCCGTGAGCCCCGGTTGGGACCCTCGCCACCGCGCTCGTCGCAGGACCGTCTCCGTGCGCGCGTTTTGGGTCGCCAACGTGTTGCAGGCGCTCGCGTTCGGCGTCCTCCACATGAACATCATCCAGGGGAGCTATGCCTTCGCCCTGGGCATCCTACAGGGCTGGGTCTTCTGGCGAACGGGCAAGCTCGGGTACGCCATGCTGCTGCACTTCGCCCTCAACGCCTCGTCCTATCTCGTCGCGCCGTTGGCTCCCATGGTCAACGTGCTGCCCACGCCCATCGTGTTCGCAGTCTTTGGGGGCTTGCTTGCCGGAGGCATCGCCATGTTCGAGCGCGCCTGGCACGTCTCGGACGCCCTGCCTGAGGTCGAGGTGGCCGAGGACGACGAGGAGGACGGGGCGGCGGCGGATGACGATGCGATTCTGGGTGACGTTCTGCCAACCGACGATGCCGCCGCGCGGGTTTCTGCCGTCAGCACCGGCCCTGGTAAAGGAGGCAGCCCACTATAGAAGCGCAAGCGTCTTGGCGCAGTTCTCGCACACGGCGCCGAGCATGCGTTCCCGCAGTTCGGCGGCACCCGGGATGCCGTTTGCTTCGGCTTCGTCAAACACTTCTGCCATGCTCACGGGAATCTCTTGGGCAAGATCGGCCATAATCGCCGTGCAAGAGTCCTCCGTAAACTCGGCTTTTTCGAGCATCGCGGCGAGCGCGGGGTCGTTGCCGCCCATATAGCGGTGGATAGCCCCCGAGCCCACACGACCAAAGCGGTTCTCCCCGCCGACCGCCATGGCAAGTCGTCCCTTGCGGCGCAGGTTCTCGTAGGCCAGCCCGGACGCCACATCGTACATGGGAGCTATGACCCTGTCGTTATCGGGTCCGAGAAGCAGCGAATAGTTCTTGGCGTGGGCATCGGGGGCCCCAATAAGGCAGTTGAAGAACAGGATTTGCGTGAAAACCAAAAGATTGAAGTGAGCGCGATTGGTGCTGCATAGCAGGGCCAGCGCATCGCGTGTGGTCGGACCGCCATCTGAGGTGTACTTCTGGTTTGGCATTATTCCCAAAGCTTGGCAAAAGTCTTCTTGGTGCAGCCGGACGACGTTGCCGTTGGAGCGGCGGGCACGGTCGTAGCGAGTGACGATTAAGGCCGGTTCATCTTCGAAGAGGCGATATTCAACATCGGAAGTTGCGACACCGCAGCGCTTGGAGGTCGCCATGCAAATGTACTCGTTGAGGGCCTGAAACTTAAATCCTATGACGCCGTTTTTGAAAATGTGGGTCGTGCGAGCGGATCCCTGGCACTCGCACCATATGCCGTCATGTAGGCCCAATGCGAACTTGCCCTGATTGCCTCCTAGAGACCAACTTTCTTCGCCTCCCATCCACGAGGAATCGCCATCCTGCCTAATGCTGGCAAGGCGTGCTGCGATTGCCTGGTCGCTCAGCGGGAGGTAAGAGCCTTTGCGTCTGCGTGCCGCGCTGAGGTCCTCTTCCCTGTAAAATTGAACCCCTCCCGGACAGTCGAGACCGATGTGTTCCAAAAGCGCAAGCGGATTATTGGGCCTTACTTCGTATTCGGCTGCAATGGCGCGGCGCTGCTGCTCGCTGTCAGGAAGGAGCCCGAACAGGTAAGGGAGAACGGTTTTTTGGTCATAGCTTCTGTTGCTTATGGGCATGGAGCTCGAGAGGGGTATTCCGGAATAGCCTTCGTCATAACTAAAGCTAATGGCACCATGAGCATTCTGTTCGAGGGTTCCTGCTATGTCGTTGCAGACGATGACCTTGAGAGACCGTGCAGGCATGGCTTACCTCCTTGCAACAAAAGACGTTGCCACATCATCTATACCTTGATGTTTCAAAAAATCGTCAAAGACGGAATCGTAGTCGGCTGGTGATTTCGACGTATCGGTACGTGGACGGCGTTGTGCGGCCCTGGTTCGATTTCTGGCTTGAATGATTGGGGAGCTGCTAGTGCTGGGATTGATTGCATGATTTTGCTTTTCGTCTGTGGCGATCACGTTGCGCCCGATGTCATCGCCTTGCGCGGCGAGTCCGATACCGAGCGCGCCGAAGACGGCGAGGAGCTTGTCGAGGCGGATACCGGTGGCGTCACCGAGCTCGAGGGACGCCAGCAGGCGCTCGGACACGCCCGCCGCCGCGGCGAGCTGGGCACGCGTGAGACCTTGACTCTCGCGGGAGCGGCGTACGTAGATTCCGGCTTGGCGCGGCGTGACAATCGGCATCGTGTCCATGGACTCCTCCTCATGCAAAAGTATGCAGATTAGTATATCTGCAAAAGTATGCATACCAAGAATAGTATATCGACAAGGTTTGATTGCATCTGTGCCGTGAATTGCTTCGATAGCCCTCTAGGCAAAGGTTCGGCGGGAAGCAGTTCCATGTTATTTCCGCCTACCGAAGAGCTCTTGCATATAGAACACAACGCTCTATATTAAGAACGAAGTATCCTATGGCATGGAAGGTGATTATGCGACTTGCCTCCCACATCGTTCGCTTTGATATGCGGGGCATTCCCGTAATCGGCAACACGGCTTCCGGCGCCCTTGTGGGCCTCACGCCGGAAGGGGCTGAGCTGTGCGACGCTATGTTGGAGCGTGAAGTCGCCATGGATGAGGTTCCCGCTGGATGCAAGGAGCTCGTGGCTCATTTTGTCAGTCATGGGTTTACGGAAGAGGCTGAAGCGGGTGGGTGCAACCACCTCGCGTCCGCCTATCTCCATGTGTCGAATACCTGCAACCTCTCGTGTGTTGGGTGCTACTCGGCCGACTGCAATCGCAACCGAGCTGTCGACCCGAGTCTTGATGATCTGTGCCACGCGATTGACGTCCTTGCCTGCCTGGGTGTCACGCGCTTGGTGATTTCGGGCGGCGAGCCGTTCTTGCGCGAAGACCTGCCGGAAATCGCGCAGCATGCGCGCGAGCAGGAGATGACGAACATCACTGTTCTGACCAACGGCACGCATTGCAGTGATGAGGCGTTTGCAAAGCTGGCGGGCAGTGTCGATGTGGTTTCCGTTTCCTTCGACGGCACGAGTCCAGAGGCTCCTGCGTGCATCAGGGGAGAGCAGCTGTTCGAGGTGCTTGTCGACACCGTTAAACGCATCCAGTCTGCGGGAATCCACGCGCATATGCTGCCCACGCTGCATGCGCGCAACGTTCAGGATGTCCCCGCTTACGTCGAGTTGTCAAAACAATTGGGATGCACGGTTGGCTTTAGCCTGTTGAGCGGCACGCATGCAGACTTGGGCGACCTCATGCCCGACGATTCTTGTCTTGCCGAGCTTGCGGAAATCATGGTCGAGGTGGCGAGCAAGGGCGATGCCGTGTCGATTGACGACGCCTTCAATCCCATGCGGGCACTGTCCGTTCGCACCTGCTGTGGTGCCGGCAAGAACTCGGTGAGCGTTGCTTCGGACGGAACGGTGTATCCCTGCCACATGCTTCATAAACCCGAGTTCGCTCTGGGCAATGCGTTCACCGATGACGCAGCTGCGATTGCGGATAATCTTTCTCAGTTCACCTTGCCTTCGGTGGAGGAAATCGAGGGCTGCTCATCGTGCGAAAACCGATACTTCTGTGGAGGTGGATGCAGGGCTCGGGCATATGATGAGCACGGCTGCATGACCGAGCGCGACCCGTATTGCGCGTACTACCGCAGCGCAATCGAGCGGACGGTCGAGGCGTTCATAAATCATATTCAAGGATAGGAAGGGTAAAATGCTGTTCACTATTGAAGCGCAGGGCGTTACGATGACCGCCTGTAAAGATATTTTCGGTATTCATGTGGGGTATTAAGGATTTGGAAACGTGCAATGAGCCAGTTACCTGTTGGCAAGATGCCGCTTTTGCTTAGACTGATCTGCTTCGTTCTGATCGCAGTCGCGCTCTTCTCCGCCGTCAATATGGTGACGGGTATTGCTGCCTTGTTGGATGCGAAAATGGGCAGTCATCTTTTCGCCTTTGTTCTTAATCAACTTATCACTGTCTCGTTTGTGATTATCCCGCTTTTGGTTTTCGTGAGGTTGGTGCGCGCCGCAATCGTTTCCAAGGAGTTCTTCTCCCGGAAGCAGAGCCAAAGAATGCTGACGATTGCCATCTGCTTTGCACTTCGCGTTGTGCTGGATCTATTCGCTCCTTCCATTGAGGTTCCCGCTTTGCTCGAAGGCGCAGTCGGCCCCATGTCAGTCGGTCCCAGTCTAAACCTCATGACGCTTGCCACATCGATCATGTTCTTCGCACTGGCTGGTGTTTTTGAGTACGGCAGGAAACTGCAGGAGGATTCCGATAACATCCTGTGATATCCATTTAAAAGCGTTCAAAGGGAGGACAGCCGAATGCCCATCGTCATGCGACTCGACCGTGTTATGGCAGATCGGAAGATGTCCTCCCTTGAGCTTGCCGAGAAAGTCGGCATCTCTCCCGTTAACATCTCCCGTATCAAGACCGGTCGCCTCAAAGGTATTCGTTTCTCAACACTTGAGGCGATGTGTGAGGCTCTGCACTGCAAACCAGGCGACATCATCGACTGGATGGATGACGAAGAGTATGTCGAGACGTTTGGCGCGTTGCCCGAGGACTAAGCATATTTTCCATGAGTGGCAATCAGTGCAAAGTCAGAACTAACCGATTGCCGAATGTGGAACAACTGTGGATGTTCCCCATGCTTGACAATGTTATAGGGATTTTCGTCCCGTGCATTTCCCATGTGATAAACCAAGGGGGCTGTCGAGGTTCCTGTCCGTTTGCCGGCGATATACACCCGTCTGCCCGTATAGTATAGACAATATTATATATTAAGAAGATATTAGTAAATATAGGCAGAGAAGGGAGTAAGGAGGTTCCCATGAAGGTATTCAAGAGCCTTAAGGCAAAGGTTGCGCTGCTCGGCGTGTGCGTGGCCTTGGCATGTGGCTTCAGTGGGGCGGCATACGCTTCGTCCCATAATTTCGGCTACACGCTGCCCGGCTTCCAAGAAAATGTTACCGTCCAAGCGGGTACTCGTACCAGTGGATCTGCTTCTGCTAGTGTGAGCGTCAGCAGCGGCGGTACGCGAAAGTGCTGGTTATGGTGTGATGCTCCCAGCGTTGGAACGCGATTGACCGACTCCGTTTTGGTGACGGGTAACAATCAATATACCTTGTCATATTACAACCGCAATTCTGGTATTGTTTATTTGCGTGGTTGCACGGATGGTTGGCAAGATCCCAATTACATCAGTGGTTACGTGAGCTTCTAAGTTCTGTTAACCGATTTGACGAACCGTTTCCTTCTCTGCTTGATCTTCGCGGTCTCCCCCTTCCGTATCATGAGATAGGGGAGACCGCGGCTTTGCGGGAGGTGCAAAATGCCCATGCCGGCTCTGCTTAAGGTGCTATTCCTCCGTATGTTCAGACGGGCTGAATGCAGGATTGCAATTACGGTAACCCTGCTGTGCTGTCTTATCGCTTTTGGCGAAACGTGCTTCAAGTTCTATGGCGCAGACGTGGGTGAATTGCCCTCGGCAGCCTATGCATGGGCGTGGAACATGGACGCAATGCAGGTGAACGCCTCACGTGTGTACCTGTTCTTTGTAATGCCCGTCGCCGCAGCGCTGGTCTTTGCGGATGCCGCCCGACAGGACTTGCGGTCTGGTGCTGCCTGTCTGTTGGCTTCGCGAACATCTGTGACAACCTGCGTACTCGCCTATGGGATAACGAGCTTTATCGGAGCGTTTTTGCTGACGTTTGTGGCACTGGTACTCCTACAGGTGCTTGCGCTCGTTGCCTTTCCTGTGGAGGGGACGTTTGAGGGCTATTTGGGGATGCCTATGTACCTCGATCTCCGAACGCCGGGAGGGCTGTTCGCTGGGATTTGGAATAGTTCGCCCTATGCATACAACATGATTTTTACCTGTGGCGCTGCGTTTTGGGCGGGGGCATCGGCGCTACTGTCGTGCTCGCTGGGAATGTTCATGCGCCGGAATAAGTTGGCGCTGATCGTGCCTGCCGCCATCTCATTGGCGGCGTTCGTGGTGCTTCCGTTAGTGGCTCCGCGCCTTGGCAATCTTCTGCACTTTTATGTGATGTATCCCAAGCTGAACGATCAGGTAATCAGCGTTTTTCGTTTTATTGCGACACCCTGCCTTTGTTTGATTCCGTCGGTGTGCCTCATGGCCGTGGCGTGTAAGCGTGGGAGGGATGTGTTGCTATGATTTCATGGCTGTACGTTCATGTCAAAAGAAATAGAAGTACATGTGGCACCTTGGCGGCAGCTCTCGTATGTCGTCTTTTGCAGATGACGGTGCTTGGCAGGCCTTCCCATGCTGCAGATTCGCTTTTCGATTCGTATCTCTCGATGAACGCTGTCGATTTTGCCACGTTTCTGTTTATTCCGCTGTTTTGCGTCGGCCAGATGCGCTCGCTCAAGTTGTATTCTTCGCCCCAATGCGCTTTGGCTTTGGGGAGCCGCTCGCGTGTGGCGCTGCGCATATGCGCAGATTGCGTGCTGACCGGTCTGCTCATGAGCGTTTTGCTACAGGTGACTTCCCTCATTGTTCTGTTTTGGCGGTTCGGGACGATTCCCATGTGGGAGGCGCTGCGTCCCGTCGACTTGGTTCTCCAAGGCGTTGTGTTGGCCAATGCCGGCATGGTGAGCTTTCTTGCTATGTTGGCATTCCATTCCTCGGCGTTCTCTTGCCTGACGGGCATTTTGTATGGGATGTGGGATTTCATGGCCATGAATGTTGTGGGCGGAGGGCTCCCGCCGATTGGATGGAGCTTGGCAATTGTCCCGGACGGCGCCGGTTGGGCGGCGATCGTTGTCCAAGCTGGAGTGCTTGTGTCGTTATCGCTGGTTTTGGGCGTCTTGCTTTGGCTGGCTGCGGGTAAGGTTGACTATCTTGACTGCGGCAGGGGCTTAAGCAAGGCCTAACGTTTCGTTTGAGCCGAAAGCGTAATGGAGGTTGCTATGGATACTGGTGTGGAAGGGCGCAAGGCGAGCCGCGTCGGGGTCCGTGTTTCCGCAGTGTCGAAGACCATCAAGGGCAACCGTGTGCTCGATGGTGTGAGCGCGTCGTTCCCCCTCGCGCGCGTGAGTGGAATTCGCGGGCACAACGGGTCGGGCAAGACGATGCTTTTGCGGGCGATTGCAGGACTGATTTCCATCGATGAGGGATCGATCGAGGTGTTTGGCGAGAAGCTGGATGCGCGAGGCGATTTTCCGGTGGGGATTGGATTCATGGTCGAACCCCTTGAGCTTTGGGACGAGTTCACAGGGCTTGAGATGCTCACGCTGCTTTCGTCGTTGCGTGGCAGGCCGAGAGAGAATCATCTCAGGTCCGCTCTCACTCGCATGGGGCTCGACCCCGATGATCTGCGACGAATTAAGAGCTTTAGCTTGGGCATGAAGCAACGATTGAACCTTGCTCAGGCGCTCATGGATGCTCCCCGCTTGTTGTTGCTGGATGAGCCCACCAACGCTCTGGACGAGGATGGGCAAGAGGCGATTCGACAAGTTCTGATTGAGGAACGCGACCGAGGGACTACGATTATCGTGGTGTCTCACGATCGTGAGGAGCTCGATCGCATTGCCGATGTCCAGTTCATCATGGGCGATGGACGGATACGGGAGGTGTAGAGCAATGAGACCGAGGTCTGTGTCCCGATGGGTGTTTGCGTGGGGGCTTATGCTGGTCGCGGCACTTGTGATTGGGGTCGTTACGCGCATAAGCTACGGCGACGTGTCCGCCCATCCCGAGACGATGGATGGGCTGCCGTATGAAGTGGCGCCCTATTCACAGGAACGGTTTGAGCAATACGCGAAAGGGATGGGCGATGCTAGCACGGCGCAAGCGTTAAGCAATGCTGAGCTTGTCGCTCGTGTTCAGAAAAAGGCTTCTTCTATCTATCGTTACAAGGCATTTGCCTCGGAAATGCGAGTTATGGAGGTGTTGCGCGGAGACGATTGCCTTCAAGGAGTATCAATTGATGTGTATGAGCCCGTTTCCCTGAGAGATTGGGGTGGAACGAGGTGTCTGGTTGCAGTCGACGCATACCAGTTCGGCTCTACTCCAATGCGCGAAGACGAGGAGTACGTGCTGTTCCTCAACCGCGCTCCTCATAATCGTGTGGTGGGCGATGCATGGACGCTTGTAGTGTCGCCATTCGCCAAGATTGCTGCCGACGGCAATCCTACTTGTATGGTCCATGAGGGGGTCGGGGAAAGCATGGAATTGCGCGAACTAAAGGATGCCGACATGGTTGCAGAGAGTGACAGGGACATGGAGGCATATCTTGTTGGTTGCGAAGATGTTCTTAGGAGTCTGGACGTCGAGCGGTAGGATTCGGGGGCTTTCGCCTTGGTGGGTACGGGAAATCTTACGTGATGGCAAGCGAACCTTGCCAGCAGGTTCGATGGTTTTGCGTTGTCCGTGTTTTATGGGGAGCCGGAATGCGCCTCCAGCGTACATGATGTTTCAGTTGTAGCAAACCACTCAGTGCAGCCCGTGGGCTTTTCTTCGACGCGTCTCTTACGCGTGGGCCGTTTGAATGGAGGGGCAATCATGTTTAATTGGCGGCTTTGGGTATGCAAGCGCAAAGGCGTGTGACTGAAAGGAGAGCACGATGCTCACGTATGGGTCTTTGGGCTTCGGTATCCTGGCTGTGGTGGTCCCGTTGGTCCTGTATCGGGTCAAACGTGCCGAGGTGCCCATCTTTTTGAGTATGGCGTTTGGCATGGTGTCGCTGACGTGCGTGGCAGCGGTCATGGGAACGAGTGCGCTCGAGGGCGACGGCTCGATGTTCTACGACACGGCCCCGGCGTTTATGTACTGCTCCATCACGTTGCTCGTGCTGGTGCTCGCCATCAACGTATGGTTGCTGTGGCGTGCGTTTCACAGACATGTATGATGCCCACTTTGCGTTGGCTCAGCAGGCTGCCCTGACGAAAGGAGAGTGCAATGACAGGTATTGGTACGGCCGAGCTGTCGGTTTCGCTGGTAGTGATTCTGCTGCAGTGGATCGTCCCGATCGCTCTGGTATGCATCGCCGCATACTTCGGAGCACACAAGGGCGCCGAGCGTGCGTTGCGTGGCAAGCGCGAGGACGGCGAGCCGGGTGCCTGATCGCTCGCCCGTGTGGCTGGAGCCGGATTTCGGGCGTCGCTGCGAGATGGTTCGCGGCGGCGCCCGATGCCGTTATGGGTCCGCGTTAATGCCGGTTCGCGCCTTGGCGCCCCTGGGCGGCGCGGTTGCGGGCGTGGGCATTGGCTGCCTTGTTGGGCGCGCCTCCGAACTTGGGTGCGCTGAAGGGCTTTCCCTTGGCGGTGGGCTTGCCGCCGAGGGGTGCCGTGCCACGCTGGCCCGTTTTGGGCGTTGCGCCGCGGTGCGAGCTCCTCGACTGGCCGCCTTTGCTTGGCTTGCCGCCTCCGGTGGGCATCTTGCCGGCCTTGTCCGACTTGTTGTCACCTGTCTTGCCGCGCGTCTTTCCGCCGCCCGCGCCCGGCTTGGGCGGCACGGGGCGGATGAGGCACTTGGGCCCGTAGCCGATCAGGTCCTCGCGTCCGGCGCGGCGCAGGGCCTCCTTCACCAGCTTGTGGTTCTCCGGCTTGCGGTACTGGATGAGCGCGCGCTGCATGGCCTTCTCGTGCGGGTCGCGCGCCACGTAGACGGGCTTCATGGTCCGCGGGTCCACGCCCGTATAGAACATGCACGTGCTCATGGTGGAGGGCGTGGGATAGAAGTCCTGCACCTGTTCGGGCATGTAGCCCATGTCGCGTACGGCCTCCGCCAGCTCCACGGCCT
Source organism: uncultured Collinsella sp. (assembly GCA_900554325.1). Taxonomy (GTDB): domain Bacteria; phylum Actinomycetota; class Coriobacteriia; order Coriobacteriales; family Coriobacteriaceae; genus Collinsella. The sequence goes on along the minus strand of USHA01000064.1, from coordinate 2,609 downwards.
CCTTCATGGTAGAGCCCGGGTGACTCGAGATGAGGTAGGGCACCACGTACTGCTTGAGGCCGTATGACGCGGAGAGCCTCTCGAAGCGCTCGACGAACGCGTCGTAGACCTCGCGGCGCGGCTTGCCCATCACGCTGAGCACCGCGTCGCTCACGTGCTCGGGCGCCAGGCGCAGCTGGCCGCTCACGTGGTGTCGCAAAAGCTCGACCAGGAACTTGTCGGAAGCATCGGCCATGGTGTAGTCGAAGCGGATGCCGCTGCGCACAAAGACCTTCTTCACGCCGGGGATTTGGCGCAGGTCGCGCAGCAGCTCGGCATAGGCATCCTCGTTCGTGTCCATATTGCGGCACACGCTTGGCCACAGGCAGCGGCGGTTCTTGCACACGCCGTGCGTGAGTTGCTTTTTGCACGCGGGCTTGAAGAAGTTCGCGGTGGGCCCGCCCACGTCGTTGATGTAGCCCTTGAACTCGGGGTCGCGCGTGAGCGCCTCGGCTTCGCGGATGATGCTCTCGCGGCTGCGGACCTGCAGCATGCGGCCCTGGTGGAAGGCCAGCGCGCAAAACGAGCACTCGCCGAAGCAGCCGCGATTACTGCTGATGGAGAAACGGATTTCGTCGAAGGCGGGGATACCACCGGCCGCGTCGTAGTCGGGGTGCCAGTGGCGGGCGTACGGGAGCTCCGACACCTCGTCCATCTCGGCCGTGGTGAGCGGAGCCGCCGGCGGGTTTTGCACCACGTAAACGCCGTTCGGGTAGGGCTCCACCAAGCGCTTTGCGGTGATGGGGTCCATGTTCTGCTGCTGGATGTTGAAGGAGCGCGCGTAGGTAAGGCGGTCTGCCGTTAGGTCGTCCCAGCTGGGGAGCAGCTCGTAGTCGTATACGTTGTCGAGCGCATCTGGCCCGCTCACACGATACGCCGAGCCGTTCACGAAGGTGATCTGATCCACGGGCAGCCCGCCGTCGAGTGCGTCGGCCACCTCGACGATCGAGTGCTCGCCCATGCCGTAGAGCAGGATGTCGGCGCCGGAGTCGAGCAGCACGGAGCGCTTGAGCTTGTCCTGCCAGTAGTCGTAGTGCGCCAGGCGGCGCAGGCTCGCCTCGATGCCGCCGATGATGATGGGCTTGTCCTTGAACGTGCGGCGGATGAGGTTGCCGTAGACCGTGACGGCGCGGTTGGGCCGCGCGCCCGCGACGCCGCCGGGGGTGTAGGCGTCCTCGTGTCGCGGTTTCTTGTTCACGGTGTAGTGGTTGACCATCGAGTCCATGTTGCCGGCCGAGACGAGGAAGCCTAGGCGCGGCTCGCCGAGGGCGGCGATGCTCGCGGGATCGGTCCAATCGGGCTGGCAGATGATACCCACGCGGTACCCGTGCGCCTCGAGGACGCGGGTGATGATGGCCATGCCGAAGCTCGGGTGATCTACGTACGCGTCGCCGCAGACGTAGATGAAATCGCACCGGTCCCAGCCGCGGGCATCTATGTCTGCGCGCGAGATGGGCAGGAACGCCTCGCGCGGCGGGCGCCCCTTGGTGCCCGGACATCGGGCAGGGGTGCGGGAGCTGTCGGCTGCGCTCCTGCCCCGCTTCTTGTTCGATGTGCGAATGGGATTCTTGGCGGGATGCTTGGGCATGATGCTCGCTTCCATCGGTGTCGGTATCGTCCTAGCATACGCCAAGACCGGGCGCGCTCTGTTTTCGGGGAAGGCTATCGTTGGGAAACGCACAGCCGATCGAGGGACGCGGGCAGTTCGAGCAGGGAGGGCAACACCTCGGCGCAAAGCGCGCAGATTTCGTCTGTGGGTTCGTTGTAATCGGGGACCATGACCACGCGCATGCCCGCTGCGGCTCCGGAGCGCACGCCGTTGAAGGAATCCTCGACGGCGATGCAGAGCGCGGGATCGATGCTCAGACACCCGGCGGCGGCGAAGTAGACGTCGGGTGCGGGCTTGTGGTGCTCGATGTCCTCGTCGAAGACCGCAGCATCGAACAAGTCCATGAGGCCGAAGCGCCTCATGCTGGTGACGGCGCGCTCGCGCACGCTGGAGGTGGCGAGCGCCACGGCAAGCCCCCGCTCGCGCGCTGTCGTCACGGCTTCGGCGGCGCCGGGTTTGAGCGAGAGCTCATCCTCCCAGGTCGCATCGAAGATCTCATGGCGGCGGGTGAAGAGGCGCTCGGTGAACGCGTGATCGCCGAATTCATCGTCGATCATCCTCATGGCGTTGGGGATGCTGCAGCCCACGAAGGCGTGCAAGATGTCCTCGGGGATCGTGATGTCAAAATCCCGCGCCGCGCGCCGCCACGATGCCTGGCTCACGCGCTCGGTGTCGATGAGTGTGCCGTCCATGTCGAAAATGACTGCCTGCATGGGTTCCTTTCGAAGAGATGCCTGAGGCAGTATGGTATCAGCTCGTGGCACGGGCCGCGATTTGCAGCAAAACGGTGCGGTCACGAGGAAGGGGTGCGGGGGAAGTTGAGGTTTTTCGTACTCATATTCGGAAAAGCCAAGTACATCTCAAAAAGACGCAATGCTGAGCAGGCATTTTGTCCTTCAAAAAAAGGGGACTGCGGTGGAGAACTTGGACCAAAGGAGTTCAAGGAGGCCATCGCATGGCA
>USHA01000063.1 GCA_900554325.1 uncultured Collinsella sp. | reverse complement strand
CCGTCCGGGCGCAGGCCTTTTGCATTTGACCATGTGCTAGCTTCTCTATATAGTGTTGCTAGCAGGGCTAGCAATTGAAGGGAGCGAGATCGACGTGGGTGCTGTTAGCGGCATGGCGCAGGTGAACGTTCGCGTGGATCGCTCGGTTAAAGAGCGCGCCGAGGAAGCGCTACAGCTTTCGGGCAGGTCACTGCCCGAGCTCATCAAAAAGGTCGTGGCCAAGGTCGCACAGGGTGGCGGGCAGTGTGAGGAAGTGCTGTCTGCCGTTGATGGCCGGCAACAGACCGTCGCACCCGATACTCCGTTCGCCGCGTCGTGGGCAGCGGCAGACCGGCTTTATGCAGATTTGGGCATCGCTACGTCGCCCGTATCCGACGATCGCGGTTGGGACACAATCTATTCCGAAGCCATGGATGAGCATTATCGCCAAAAGGGGATGATCCAGTGAGTGGGACGCCTCTCAAGATCATGGTGGACGCCAACGTATGGGTTGATTCGTTTTGCGTCGACCATGCCGAGTCGCTTGCCGCGCGTGCGTTTATTGGGCAGGCGACAGAGACGGGGGCGTTGCTGTTCTTCCCGGTGCATATTGTCAAGGACGTGCTGTACGTTGTCCAACACGAGCTGAAGCGTAGCGTTCTTGCCAGCGGGGGAGCGCTCGACGAGGCATCTGCCCGCGCAATTGGCGATGCGGCGCTGGCATTTGTTCGGAACATGACCGAAAACGCCACGGCCGTGGGTGTAGATGCGTCGGACCTTTGGCTGGCCGACAAATACTTAGCGCTCCATCGCGATTACGAGGACAACTTGGTACTCGCCGCATGCAAACGCGCCCAGGTTGATTACTTGGTAACTAACGATCGCAAGCTGCTCGAACATGCCGATCTTGCAGCAAAGACACCTCGTCAAATGATGCCGATTCTGGCTTTGGTCGAACGCGGCGGCGCGGCTATCGGTTGACGCGAACTGTTTGCGGGCCTCTTGGACGACGATGCGCCAAGGGGCCCGCGTCTGCTATTTACAAAAGCTCGGCCTTGATGGCGGGACTTTCTGCGAGCTGCTCAGCTGCCTTTTCGTCGGAGCTGTCGAGTGCTGCCAGACTGCGGTAGACCCACTCGTTGACTTGGGTGTTCTTGACGCCTGCGGTCTGCATAAGGGCGCCTACCTCGCGGATTGCTGCGAACAGATCGGCTTTGGGACCCGCGAGCTCGACCTCGATGCCGTGGTAGGCGGCCACGCCGCGGTTCTCGCTCACGTGGTCGATAAAGCCCTCGACGGTCTCAAGCTGCTGGGCGAGAGCTGCATCATCGTCGGCGTCCAGCGCGACGAGTGCGTTCGATACCGTGAGGGCGGGATGTCCGCAGGGGACAAAGCCTTCGATGACATCCATAGCTTCGGTAATGGTTGAGCCCAGGCCTGCGAGGGCATTGACGAGTTGCTGCTTGGTATCCATGGCGGTCCTTTCGACGGGTCAATTTTGCTTGGCGAAAATATACGTGACGCGATCGGTAGCAAAAGTGCGAAGTGCGGCGCACATTGGGGTCTTCACAGCTCGTGCATAGAACAGCTGTCCGCTTTCAGAACGTGGTAAGATAACACTCCACAAGCGGGGCTCGCCCCGCATGTTCCTTGAAAAGTCGACGGGTGTTGGGTGCTCGTGCCCAATGCCATCCAGACTTTCCCGACATTCGGGGGCGACTGGTTTCGACACGATAGCTCTGAGAGAGGAAGCAAGCCGAGGTCTCCTCGCCTCGTTAAACAGGGGTACCGTCAAATTGAATTGACAACAACTCTTCTTTTGAGCCTATGGCTCTCGCTGCTTAGTTTATAGCGGCGCGTCAACCCGGTGATTTCCCCGACACCGGCGCGACGTCATGTTAGGGGAATGCTCCTGCGCACGTAATCGGTATGGCGCAGGCTAAGACCGAACCGGTTAGGACGCCGCGAGCGTGTCGCTGCGCGCAAAGCGTCCGAGACTAAACCAGCGACTGAGCTTGGAGATGCCAATCAGGGGGCTTTCGTGGACCGGAGTTCGATTCTCCGCGCCTCCACCATAAGCAACAGACAGGTAGATATTCGTATCTGCCTGTCTTTTTATTTCTAGTCCGTACCGCGGAGAATCGAACTCTGTGCAGGGCGCGGGCGTAAAGAAAACGCGTAAGCGTTTTTAGCCCGCGGGCGAGGACGCCGGTAGGCGGCCGAAGCCGGTGCGTATTTGCGAAGTAAATACGCGGATTCTCCGCGCAATGCCTCAGCCCAAAACAGATGCGATGTCGATTGGATGACAGCCGACAATGCCCCCGCGCCAACGTCATCTCTACCCGCGGAGAATCGAACTCTATGCAGGGCGCGAGCGTAAAGAAAACGCCTTGGCAACGCAGACCGGGACGCGCTTTCCCAATGGCGGCCCAGGCGGAAAGCGTGTCCCGGAATCCGCGCTCAGACTGGGACGTAGTTTCCGGATGGCGCCTCAAGCGGAAACTGCGACCCGGAATCCCGCCGTAGAGTGGGACATGCTTTCCCAATGGCAGCTCAAGCGGAAAGCGCATCCCGGAATCTAAGCTCGGAATGGGATTCATTTTCCTGATGGTGGGCTCAGCGGAAAATGAGACCCGGAATTTGCTCTGAGAACGGGACACACTTTCCGCTTCACCTGCCGCCTCGAAAAACCTGCGCTCTCACCATCCCAAAACTGGGTAGAAGAAAGCCAAAACGCAATCGCAGGAGGTCAACATGACTGCAGAAGATAAGGCAAAGAACGCCGGCAAGGTCGCGCTCGTCCTGGAGGGCGGTAGCTTTCGCGGGCAATTTACCGCAGGCGTGCTCGACGTCCTCATGGAGGCTGGTGTCGAAATCCCGGCGGTGTACGGCGTCTCGGCCGGCGCCCTCAACGGCGTGAACTATAAGTCGCACCAGATCGGCCGTGCCAACCGCATCAACCTGGCTTTCTGCAACGACAGTCGCTTCATGGGCGCCGCATCGTTTGCGTCCACGGGCTCTATTGTGGGTTACGACTTTATCTTCAACGATGTCCAGGACCGCCTGGACCCCTTTGACAACGAGACGTTCGACGCGAGCCCCATCGAGATGTACGCCGTCGCGACGGACATGCTTTTTGGAACCGCCGCGTACCTGCCGGTCAAAAGCGCCGTGCTCGATCTCGACGCTGTGCGCGCATCGACGTCGCTGCCGCTGGTGACGCCGCCGGTCGAGATTGACGGGCACAAATACGTCGACGGCGGTGTGGCCGATTCGGTTCCTATCGAGCACGTGCTGGAGGAGGCGGGCTTCGATCGCGCGGTTGTCATTGTCACGCAGGACCGCTCGTACGAGAAAAAGCCCTACGAGTTTATGCCTGCCGCGCGCGCCCGCTATGCCGACTACCCCTATCTGCTCGAGGCTATCGAGACGCGCCACGACCGTTACAACATCCAGCGCATGCACCTGTGGAAGTATGAGCGCGAGGGCCGTGCGTTGGTCGTCGCTCCGCAAAAGCCGGTCGAGGTCGGCCATGTCGAGCACGATTCGGCAAAGCTTTTGGACCTGTATATCCAGGGCCGTCAGGAGGCAAAGCGTCTGCTCGCGGAAATCCAAGAGTTCGTTGAGCGCTAACGACGGCGAACCCTCAAAAAATGGCAACAGCTAAAGAGCTGGAAAATCACGGCTCGTGGATGACATGTGCAGAAACTCTGGTCGGAGCCAAAATACCTGTTGACTCGTACGGCGAGCGGGGTAATATGGACGGGTTACTTGCAGAGCCCCGTGAATCTCTGTAACAACACGTACTGTACATGGAGGAGTCTAAGTGATTTCGAAATCGACTCACTACGCCAAGCAGGGCGAGGTCCAGCGCAACTGGGTTCTCGTTGACGCCGATGGTGCTGTCCTGGGCCGTCTTGCCACCCAGATCGCAATGATCCTGCGCGGTAAGAACAAGCCCCAGTTCACGCCCAACAGCGACTGCGGCGACTTCGTTGTCGTCATCAACGCCGATAAGGTCCAGCTTACCGGTAACAAGGCCGATACGAAGACCTATTATCGCCACAGCGGCTACAACGGCGGCCTCAAGGCTGAGAGCTTCCGCCAGGCTATGGAGAAGCACCCGGAGAAGGTCATCGAGCGCGCCGTTCGCGGTATGCTGCCCAAGACCACCCTCGGCCGTGCCCAGATGACCAAGCTTAAGGTCTACGCTGGTGCCGAGCATCCGCATGCTGCCCAGAACCCCACGAAGATTGAGCTGGAGGCTTAAAGATGGCTGAGAACACCGTTGTCTACCAGGGTACCGGCCGTCGTAAGAACGCCGTCGCCCGCGTCCGTCTCGTCCCCGGCACCGGCAAGGTGACCATCAACAAGCGTGACGCCGAGCAGTATTTCGGCCGTCATCAGCTCGTTGAGAACGCCCTTGCTCCCTTCAAGGTGACCGACACCGCCGGTCAGTTCGACGTTATCGCTCTGTGCGATGGCGGCGGCATCTCCGGTCAGTCCGGCGCTCTGCGCCTGGGCATCGCTCGCGCTCTTCTGAACGCTGGCGACTACCGTGCTGACCTCAAGAAGGCCGGTTTCCTTACGCGCGATGCTCGCGTGGTCGAGCGCAAGAAGTACGGCCTCAAGAAGGCCCGCCGCGCTCCCCAGTTCTCCAAGCGCTAAGGTTTTATCTCCTTTCGAGATACAATGTACAAGCGGGGCCTGCCGATTCCTCGGCGGGTCCCGCTTTTCTTTTTCGACTAGGGTGGGCGGTTGCATATCGCCTACTAGGGAAGGAGCGATCCTATGCCCCAGAACATCTTCGGCACCGATGGCGTCCGTGGCGTCGCCAACGCCGATCTTTCGTGCGACCTCGCGTTTCGCCTGGGCCGCGCGGCGACCAAGTTTCTTGGTCCGGACATCTGCATCGGCCGTGACACGCGCCTTTCGGGCACCATGCTCGAGAGTGCTCTGACCGCCGGCATTATGGCCGAGGGCGGCCGCCCGCACTGCTGCGGCGTTATCCCTACGCCGGCCGTGGCGCTGCTCACCGTCCAAAACGAGCTCGATGGCGGCATCGTCATTTCTGCTTCGCATAATCCGCCGGAGTTCAACGGCATCAAGTTCTTTAGCCGCAAGGGCATGAAGCTTCCCGACGCGGTTGAGGAAGAGATCAGCGCCTGGGTCATGTCCGAGGAGGCCATGGCTGCCGACACGCTGCCGACCGGCGCCGGTGTGGGTCACATCATCAAGATGAAGGACGCCCGCAAGGCATATGTCGATCATGCCATCAGCACGCTCGACGGCCTTAAGCTCGACGGCCTGGTTGTTGCCGTCGACTGCGGTCACGGTGCTTCCTGCCAGACCACGCCCGCCGCGCTGCAGCGCCTGGGCGCCACGGTCCATGCCATCAACACCGATTACTGCGGCACTGACATTAACGTTGAGTGTGGCTCCACGCACCTTGAGCCCCTGCGCGAGCTCGTGCTGCGCACCCATGCTGACATCGGTCTGGCCCACGACGGCGACGCCGACCGCGTGCTGTTCGTGGACAGCGAGGGCAATGAGATCGACGGTGACTACATCCTGGCTATCTGCGGATCTGACCTCGCCGCTCGCGGCAAGCTCGCCAACTCCGAGATCGTCTCGACCGTCATGTGCAACCTGGGCTTCTCCATCGCTATGAAGGAGCAGGGCTTCGAGATGGTCCAGACCGCCGTGGGCGACCGCTACGTTCTGGAGCGCATGCTCGCGGACGGCGCCGTCATCGGCGGCGAACAGTCCGGCCACATCATCTTCCTGGAGCACAACACCACCGGTGACGGCCTGGTGACGGCTCTGCAGCTGCTGGCCGTGCTCAAGCGCACCGGTCGTACCCTCACCGACCTTGCCGGCATCATGAAGAAGTACCCGCAGGTGCTCGTCAACGTGCATTCCGACAACAAGGCTGGTCTGGACGATTGCCAGCCCATCTGGGATGCCGTCGCTGCTGCCGAGAAGGAGCTTGACGGCCGCGGCCGCATTCTGGTGCGCCCGAGCGGTACCGAGCCGCTGGTCCGCGTGATGGCCGAGGCCGAGACGCACGAGCTGACCCAGCGTGTTGTCGACGACATCGTCGAGGTTGTCAAGCGCGAACTTCCCTAATGGTCAAAAACGGGTGCCAAGTGGTAAACTGTTAAAGCTATTTTGGTTGATTGGTATGTCCGAGGGGGATCATGTTCACTAAAGTCCTAAGGTCTTTTGGTATGCGTGGTCGAGTCCTTACGCTGGATGCTCCCATCTCGGGCGACGTCATTCCGTTGTCCGAGGTCAATGACCAGACATTTGCCACCGGCCTTTTGGGCCAGGGCGTGGCGATTCAGCCTACGGGTACGCGCGTGATTGCGCCGGCAGACGCCAAGGTCGAGGCCATTTTTCCCACGGGACACGCCGTTGCGCTTAACACGGTCGATGGCTTGGACGTGCTTATTCACGTTGGTTTGGACACTGTTCAGCTCGAGGGCAAGCACTTTACCGTACATGCGCAAGTGGGTGACATCGTCCATAAGGGCGATGTACTCATCGAGTTCGATCGCGAGGCAATTGCTGCCGAGGGCTACGATGTGACGGTTCCCATCTTGGTGTGCAACTCCGTTGAGTTCTCGAGCATTAAGGGCTCCGTTGGAGAGCACGTCGAGGAGATGGACCAACTCATCGTCGCTCGCGAGCGCTAGTGAGCGCGCTCGGCCTTTAGCCTACAATTCAAACACGTTTACGGAGGGCGCCCTTGAAAGAGGGCGCCCTCCGTGGCAAGATGGGAAACGTCCGAGGCTAAACAGCTTTGGGTCACCGTGGACGGGCAGGGGCCTCGACGCGGCTAGACACGAGACACATACATTACGCGACCTCGCCCTGGTGGCCGCACACGTTGGTTGCGGCCGACGCGGGCCGCGGGCAAGTGCTTGTAAGGGGAGCCTTGCCTCTTTTGTACGAGAAAGGACGCGTAATGAAGATCATTAAAGCTAAAGACTACGAGGATATGAGCCGTAAGGCCGCCAATATCATCTCGGCCCAGGTTATCCTCAAGCCCGATTGCGTACTGGGTCTTGCCACCGGCTCCACCCCGATTGGCGCCTACAAGCAGCTCGCCGCTTGGTACGAGAAGGGCGACGTCGACTTTGCCGAGGTCAGCACCTACAACCTGGACGAGTATCGCGGTCTTTCGCACGACGATCCCCAGAGCTATCACTACTTTATGCGCGAGAACTTCTTCGATCACATCAATATTGATCTGAACAACACGCACGTGCCCGATGGCTCCAACCCCGATGCCGCTGCTGCCTGCTCCGAGTACGACAAGATCGTCGCTGCCGCCGGTTACCCGGATCTGCAGCTGCTCGGCATTGGTAATAACGGTCATATTGGCTTCAACGAGCCCGATGACCACTTCTCCAAGGGTACGCACTGCGTCGATCTGACCGAGAGCACCATTCAGGCCAACAGCCGCCTGTTCGACAGCATCGATGATGTGCCCCGTCAGGCTTACACCATGGGCACCCAGACCATCATGTATGCCCGCATGATCCTGGTTGTCGCCAACGGTGAGGCCAAGGCTCAGGCTGTGCACGATATGTGCTATGGCCCGGTTACGCCCGAGTGCCCCGCTTCGATCCTGCAGCTGCACACCAACTGCGTTGTCGTTGCCGACGAGGCCGCCCTTTCGCTCTGCGAGTAGCGCGAATCCTGCACCTCGACATAGCCTTGCCTAAGGCCTCCGCTTTGCGGGGGCCTTTTTGCTATCCCTGTCCGCCCGCTTGACCAAAATCTTGGCGCAAGCTTGACGAATGCCGGATGCCCAACAGCTTGATTCATTCCATACCAGATTCTATGCAAAAATGCCACTAGAAGGTCGTAGACGGTAGCGGGTGCTAGGCGAGTTGAATGACATGGCTGAACCTTGTTCATCTGCGTTACACTGCCGCTTAGATGGGACAAGCTGACAAGCTCATTTACCTGCTTAAAGACCGATTAGTCGGGGGATTAATAACAATCGGCCCTCGCTGTACAAAAACTTGCCGCTTGCGTACCAAAAGACAACCTAAAACACAAGGTCGCTCTATTCATAGCGCGGCTTGTATGGTCTTGCGGCTACAGTGTCCATACGGTCGAGTTGAGGAGCGGGCATGGTAAACGATTTGAGCACTATAGACGACCTCGAGCTGATGCAGCTGGGCGGAGGCTATATGGTGCGACGCGAACGCTTGATGAATGAGCTTATCGCCAAGGGCCGAAAGGCCGGCATCGTGGTTCTTTATGCGCCCGACGGGTTTGGGAAGACCTCGGTGCTGCTGCAGTACACCCATGAGGTTAAATGCGATCCGACGCGAGGCCCCGTGCGGATTATCGAGGCCGATCGTGCCATTGGGCGCGAGGTGTTTATGCAGCTCGAGGTGGTTACCGAAGAACTCAAAGACAAACCGCACTCCCTTATCGCGATTGATAATGTGCCAAACCTCGATCAGCACGATACCGAAGACCTCATCGACAGGATTCGCGGCCTGCGCGCTATGGGGGTAGGGGTCTTTATTTCCTGCCGTCCTTCAAATCGTCAGCTGATTCATGGGCTGGGCGATTCGGTTAAGATCAATGCGCAGATGCTTAAGGTGCATGCCTATGAGTATTCGGCGTGGGCATCGGCGTTTTCGATCAGCACATCGCTCGACTTTTATCAGCTCACGCAGGGCGTGCCCGAGCTCGTTTCGGCATTGCAGACGGGTCTGTATGGCCAAGGTGACGTAGCCGGTCTGCTCGAAAACGAGATTGTCAACGTATATGGCGCGGCACTTGCCGATCTGGCTTCGCTCGACAATAATGCGCTGTTTTGCGTGGCATGTCTCATGGTTTTGATGGGCGAGGGCAATATCGCAGAACTCGAGGCCTGTGGGGTGAGGCTGTCGATGGTCGACCAGTCCTATTTTGTGCGCGACTACCCGATCTTTGGCTTGGATCCCGCCGAGCGGAGTTTTACGTGTCTGGGCACGGAGGATAACGGACGCTTGCGCTTGCGTAAGTTGGTGGCCGAGGTCCGCCCCGAACTTGTTCCGAGGGCGGCCCGGATTTTGCTTAAGGCGGGCCGATGCGATGCGGCGATGGGCCTGGCGGACGCCTTTTTGGACCGTGAAGCGGTCCTTGAACTTGCTGGGCAGTATGGGGTCGATCTGGCTCTGACGGGGCACGGGGCCGATATCTGCCGAGCGGCGCTGGGCACGATCGATGCCGACGATCCGGCTCCAGAGCCAACGCCTGCCGAAGCGCTTGGCGTATATCTGGCAGCGGTCAGCGTGTCCAATACAAAGCTCGCTCGCTATATGGCATCGGTCATCGAACGCGGGGGCGAACGGGCGGCCTGCGAAATAGACCCTGTTTCATGGAGGGTGGCCCAGACACTGACGGCTGTTTGCTATGGGGACAACGGGCTTGGGCTTCCTACGAACCTGGCCGTGCCAGAAATAGAGACGTCCCATACCGCACTCGATATGTTGTCTGCGCATATCGAGGTCAAACGCTGTCTGACCGAGCGGGGAAATGACGGCGGCGTTCTACAACAGCTCAAAACGAGCAAGGCCTACGACTGCGAGCTCGACATCGCGGGGATTGTTATACGGGCCGATAGCATGCTGGTGGAGCTCTTTGACGGGTCGTTTGCGGGAACCGACGAGCGCGACGACGAGATGACGGTGGTGCGGGAGGCGCTCGACGTACGTGGGCTTAAGGCGATGGCTATCTGGGTGCGCATGGTGTTGGCGGCACGGCGGCTCCTTTCCGGCTTGCCGGTAACCGACGACGCGGCGTTCAACGAGCTCGATCGTTTTGCCGTGCGCATGCGCGACAACCAGATTCAGCTGTTTGGGCTGTTGCTAGAAGGCTGGCAGTCGCTGGCAGAGGGACGGCCGGTTAATGCAAAGTTCCGTGCGGTCCAAGTGCTCAAACTTGCCGAGGAGTCGATTGCGTACATGCGCGATAACGCATTGCTGCTGGAGCGCGCGGCATATCTGCGTAACACCTCGATGGTTTCGGTGCGCGAGGAAGCGGAGTTGCTCGATATAAGCCAGACGCAGGTTGGTGGAGCGGAGGCCTGGATGGTGGCGCTGCATTTGGCCTGTGCGGGCCGAGACAGCGACCTTGCGGCCTGGATGTCCATGAATCGTGCGGGGATTCTAGAGCCATCGTATCGGCTCTTTGCGCGCCTTGCCATGCATTGTCTGGGCGAGCCGGCGGGCAGGATACGCAAGAAGCTTCCCGTGCGCGAGCTGTCGCGGTACTCGCTGCGCGACGATTTGGAAGGAGAGGGCGAGCGCCTGTTCCAGGCCGGCGAGGTTGAAGCCGTTGATACCATCGACCATATCGAGATTCGCATGTTTGGTGCGTTTCGCGCCGAGCGCGATGGGTTTCCCATCACGGACAAAATGTGGCGTCGCAAGAAGGCGGCGACGCTTGCCGAGCGGCTTGCGCTGGGCATGGATGCGCTCGTCGATCGTGAGACGCTGGCCATGGAGCTGTGGCCCCATGCCGAGTTTAATAGCGCCCGCAACAACCTGTACTCGACGATATCGCGCTTGCGGTCGGCTTTGGGACCGACGCCGGATGGCAAGTCGTGTGTGCTCATCCAAAATGAATGCATCGGACTCAACGGCGACTACGTCAAGACCGATGTACGGCTGTTTGACCAGATAAGCCGCGAGGTTTTGGGAAATCGCACGGGTGCGTGCGGGCCCCATTTAGTTGAGCTGTGCCTTAAGATTGAGCAGCTTTATGCCGGACCGCTGTATGTTCCCAATGGCTGTAATCCCACCTACTTTTTGCGTATGAGGCGCATCATGGAATCGAAGTATATCGACTGCATGATTCGGGGCGCGAATGCCGCCCTAGAAGAAAACGACCTGCAGTCGGCGGTATGGCTGGTGGAGTCGGGGCTGCGGCAAGAGACGGCGCGCGAGGACATGGTGCGTTGCGCTATGCGCGTCTACGGTGCGGCGGGGCGACGGCGCGATATCGTCGAGCTGTACAGTGGGCATATGCATCACCTGAGGGAGCAGGTCAATGGCGTGCCCGAGCCCGAGACGCGGCGTCTGTACGAGCGCTTGGTGGAGGGTAGGCTTAACCGCGTGCTCGTCGAGCGATAAAAAATGAGCGTCCGAATTACTCGGACGCTCGCAAGCTTGATGTATGTTGGCTCGCCGGATTGTTGGCTCTTAGACGAGCTTAATCTTCTCGATGTCCTTGCGCGAGGACTCGCGATACAGCGAGAACTTGCGGCCGATAACCTGGACGACTTCGGCATGGCAGCGATCGGCGAGCTCTTCGGCGGCCTCGCGGGCGGAAAGGCTGGAACCGTCGAGTACGGAGCACTTAACGAGCTCGTGCTTCTCCAGGTAGGCGACCGTCTGCTCGACGGTGCCCTCGTTGATGTCGGACTTGCCGATGATGATGGCGGGGTTGAGGTGATGGGCCATGCTGCGAAGCTGCTTGACCTGGGCTCCTGTCAGTGCCATGGGTTCTCGCTTTCTATGTTATGGGGCGCCCCACAATGGGGCCTTAATCTACGTGAGCTGTCCCACGATAGCGCAGGAACGGCGCGGTGTGGAGCGCGTTTGTCCAGTTCGCAAAGAATGCGGATGCCGCGCGGTAAGACGATGCAAGCTTTAGATGGGCTACGAGCGGGGTACGGAGACCGGCTCCCAGGCGATAAACGCCCATCGGACTTTGCGGATGTGGTCGAGCATGTAGCGTCCCTGCGGAACGCCCTTGGATCCCGGCTCGCCGGCATGGGGGTTCTCGATCATGTGCTGGGCGATATAGTCGCGCAGACGGTCGATCTTATCCTCGTTACCGTGCTCGAGCATGCGGGAGAAGTCCGCCACGCCCGCCTCAAGGCTATCGAAGGTATCGCGACGAGGCGATTCGAAGTACGTAACCTGCGGCAGGGCACCCATCTGAATGAGGATATTAAAGGCATACACAAAGCCATTGCTGCAGGTAACCGAGGCACCGATGGCGTTCATCAGGTGAAGGTCATAGCGCGGGCTGGAGTTGGCGACCATCGTGACAGCACAACGCCGACGAGCCGTTCGATCAAGCTTGGCAAGCGCGCCTTTAAGGTTGGTCGTGGTGACAGAGCGACTGGCAAAGGCAACATCTACCGCTTTCGCGACCGGTCCAACCAAATCCCAGTCATCATCCCAAGCAAGCTCAAGCGGTGTAATGCGATCCTCGAGCCCATAGTACTCAATGCCAGCATCAAGCGTGCCCAACATGGCAGGGGAAAAGTCAGCAGCAATCACAGGATGCCCGTCTTGCGCAAGCGGAATAGCAATCGACCCAGCCCCACACCCCATATCGAGCACCGACTCGTCGGGCTCAAGCGCCAACAGCTTTATAAAATCCCGAGCATACGGAGCAGTCTCCAACGGCCGAAAATGCCGAGCCCTTTTATCCCACTCAAAAGAATCATCAGCCCGCCGCCGACCAGCTTGCAGGCGCATCCACTCCTGATTCCAATCAGCAGAAAGAAGCTCAGAGCGAGCATCCCCATCAACCACGGGCCAACCTCCTAGCAACAAAAAAGCGACTCCCCCCAAAAGAAGAGCCGCAACCAGCATATATCAGAAAAAGAACCGTTCCAACGCCAAACCGCCGCACCAGCCAAGTGGTGCAGGAGCGAAGCAACTGCAACCGGGATAGAACCCAACTGAGGTCCCGTTGTGCGGGAGCCCCGGGGAGGGCAAATATATAAGGTCGATCGCGAGTTCCGCACGAGCCGGAGAGCACTTAATGTAGATCGGAAG
>USHA01000062.1 GCA_900554325.1 uncultured Collinsella sp. | reverse complement strand
TGCGGCGCGCCTTGACGGTGGAGCGGGCGATGATCTTGTTGCCGATAGCGCCCTGAATAGGCACCTCGAACAGCTGGCGGGGGATAATCTCCTTGAGCTTGTCGCACAGACCGCGGGCCAGGCCATAGGCCTTGTCCTTGTGCACGATAAACGAAAGCGCGTCCACCTCGTCGCCCGAAAGCAAAATATCGAGCTTGACGAGCTCGGAGGGACGATACTCGTTGAACTCATAGTCGAGCGAGGCATAGCCCTTGGTACGGCTCTTGAGCTGGTCAAAGAAGTCCAGGATGAGCTCGGCAAGCGGCATGTCAAAGCGCATCTCGACCGATTTGCTCGTGAGATGGATCATGTCGGTCGTAATGCCTCGGTGCTCGATGGCGAGCTGCATGACGGCACCCGTATACTCGGGCGGGCAGATAATCTTGGCCTTGAGGTAAGGCTCCTCGATGCGCTCGATGCGCGTAGCCTCGGGCAGATCTTGCGGGCTGCGGACATCAATCATCTCGCCGTCGGTCTTGTAGACGTGATAGTCCACCGAAGGGCTCGTGGCAATCAAATCCAGATTGAACTCGCGCTCCAGGCGCTCCTTGACGACCTCCATGTGCAGCAGGCCCAAGAAGCCCACGCGGAAACCAAAGCCGAGCGCCACCGAGGTCTCGGGCTCCCACACCAACGACGGGTCGTTGACATGCAGCTTATCGAGAGCGTCGCGTAGGTTCTCGTAATCCTTGTTATCGATCGGGAACAGGCCCGTGTAGACCATGGGCTTGGCCTCGCGGTAGCCGGGAAGCGGCTCGGGGCAGGGATTCGACGCCCACGTGAGGGTATCGCCCACGCGCACGGCCTCGGGATCCTTCAGACCCGTGACCACGTAGCCCACCTCGCCAACCGTCAGTGCGTCGACCGGGGTCTCGGCGGGACGCTTGACGCCCACGCCGTCGACCAAAAAGTCGCCCTTTGCCTGCATCATGCGCAGGGTATCGCCCTTTTTGATGGAGCCGTCAAAGATGCGCACCGTGGCGACGACGCCACGATACTCGTCGAAGTACGAATCCAGGATGAGTGCCTTGAGCGGCGCGTTCGCATCGCCCTTGGGCGGAGAGATCAAAAAGACAATGGACTCCAGCAGATCGTGGATGCCCTCGCCGGTCTTGCCCGAGACACACACGGCATCATCGGCAGGAATCGCCAGGTCATCCTCGATCTCGGTCTTAACCTCGTCGGGATGAGCCGAGGGCAGGTCGATCTTGTTGATGGCCGGCACAATGTCCAGATTGGCGTTCATGGCGAGCGTCGCATTGGAGACGGTCTGCGCCTCGACACCCTGGGTGGCATCGACGACGAGCACCGCGCCCTCGCAGGCGGCCAGCGAACGCGAGACCTCATAGGTAAAGTCCACGTGGCCCGGCGTATCGATGAGGTTGAACTGATACGTCTCGCCGTCGTCGGCGTCATAGGACACGCGGACGGCGTTGGACTTGATCGTGATGCCGCGCTCGCGCTCGATATCCATGGTGTCGAGCAGCTGCGACTCCATGTCGCGCTCGTCGACGGTATGGGTGAGCTCGAGGATACGGTCACTGATCGTGGACTTGCCATGGTCGATGTGCGCAACAATTGAGAAGTTGCGGATGTGGGAAATGTCAATTGAAGTATTCATGCGGACTATCTTACCCGAGCGATACAAAAAATGGAGCCTGTTCCATAAAACAGGCTCCATTTATGCGCGTAATCTGTGTGGTGTGAAATTTACAACTTAGGCGTTGATGCTGTTCACGAGCTTGGCAAGACCGGACTTGCGGTTGGAAGCCTGGTTCTTGTGGATAACATGCTTGGCGGCAGCCATGTCGAGACGCTTGGTGACGGTCTTGAGGGCGGCCTGGGCCTTCTCGGCGTCGCCCTCGGCGACGGCGGACTGGACGTGCTTGGTCAGCGTCTTGAGCTCGGACTTGACAGCCTTGTTACGCATGCGAGCTGCCTCATTGGTGCGGATACGCTTCTTCTGAGACTTGATGTTTGCCACTTCTGGAGTTCCTTTCGAGTTCCTTGCAAAAAATGTATGACACCTCTGAGACACGGTGAGGTCATGCAAGCGCCTACTATAGCACGCTCCCCCTCAAAGGGATAGAACGAATTTGCCAAATAGGCAGGTATCATCACGATTTTCTTAAGATGTTCGTAATCCAGAGCAAAAGCGCGGTCTGAGAATCGGCCGAACCCTTGAGCGCGAGCTCCACATCGACCGCTCCCTCGAGCGCTGCGACGAGCTCTGCCATCGAAAAGCGGCGAGCCCAGGTCAGGTGATTCTTGACCTGCCAGGACTGGAGCTTAAGCGTTGCGGCCAGCTCACGACCCTGTCCGCGCGCATCGAGCGCCTTGGCAACGATAAGCTCGCGAATACGGCCGCACAGCAATGTGTAAGTCCACACGTAGCTCTTGGCGGGCAGTAGATTGAAGAGCTCGAGCGAGCGGCGCATGTCACGGGCCGAGACCGCATTGAGAAAGTCCCAGGGCTGAACCTCGGCCGTACGTACAATCCAGCGCTCAACGTCGGCAAGCTCAATCTGGGGCGCCTCGACCATCTGGGCAAGCTTAGCCAAATCGTTATCGAGCATGCGAGTGTTTTCACCCGAACGCGAGACGAGTTCCTCGGCGGCCGCCGTCGAGATCGACTTGCCATGCTGCGTCGCCATCTGCTGAACGCGGCGCGGTAGCTCCCAGCGCTTGGTGCCGGAGCAATCGATCACGGCCTTCTTGTCGATCTTGGCGATCGCCTTATACAGGCGCGTGTTCTTGGCAAGCGAGTCGGCGATGATGAGGCAGACCGTTGTGGGGCTGGGACTTGCGAGGTACTCGACGAGCGGCTCCGAGACAGCCTTAGCGAGCTTTGAGCAGCCATCAAGGATTACCAGGCGAAACTCGCTGCCCATCGGAAAGGTGTTAAGCGATCCGATAATGGACTCGATATCGGGGTCCTTAGTCATGTCGCGCTCGTCGAGGTTAAACTCGACCATACCCGACTTTTCCAGACGCGCTTTCATACGCGAGACGGCGTGATCGCGCTTGACTCCGTCGGTACCGACGATCAGATATGCCGGCAGCAGACCGGTTTCGGACATTGCGCTCCCCTCCCGCAGGCCTTCGTATTCGTTCCGTGCCATTCTAGCCCAGGGGCCCACCACACGCCAACGACGTCGTCACGGTCGCTGGCATCGCATCGTAAAGCCCTTCGCGGTCGGCGTGATGGTGATATCGCCGTGTTCGATAGTGCATGCGAACGCACCGCCCGCTTCCTGAACGGCATCGATGCAGGCATCCGACGGATGGCCGTATCGATTCCCTTCGCCAGCACTCGCGAGGGAAAGCTCGGGCTTCAGGACGTCCAGCAACTCATCATCGACTGAAACCTTAGAGCCGTGATGCCCAAGTTTAAGTACGTCGATATCCCCCACCTCCTGCACGAATTCCCGTTCTTGGTCGATCTCGGCATCACCGGTGAGGAGCATACGCAGGCCCTTGCCTTCCTGAACATATGAGAGCAGCAGGACAAGCGAGTCCTCATTTCCCTCGCCATCCACGGACTCGAATGGCCACATCACGCGGGCGCAAAATGAGCCGATATCGACCGTATCCCCACGGCGCACCTGCCGATACTCCACGCCAGGTCGGTTCAATACCTCGGCAGGAGCATCCTCCAGCGCATCCGCCGCCACGGCAATCGTACCGACCGAAAACTGTTCGAGCACGGCAGGCAGACCACCCCAGTGATCCTCATCCCAATGCGTCACAAAGACGGCATCGATATGGTGCACGTTATTGCGAACCAACGCCGCCACCACGCGCTCGTCGAGCCCGCAGTCGACGAGTGCCACTGCACCGCCCTGGCGGATAAGAATCGCATCGGCCTGGCCCACATCGAGCACCGTCACAGAAGGCGGAGCGAATCGACCCCAGTAGACGTACGGAATCGCAGCCAGGAACACCAGACATGCAAGCCCCACCGCCACAGGACGTGCACGGGGACGCGGCCACCAGACCAGCAGCACCGCCAGCAAACACGGCACTAGATAAATCCACATGCTATCGGGCGGCACGCTCACGGATGCACCCGGCACGGCGGCAAACAGCTGCTCGAAGAACAGCGCGCAACGGGAGGCAATCATGGGCACAACGAGCGCCCAAGTCCGCAACGGTGCCACGAGCGAAAAGGGAACCAGCACGATCGACACGGCAAGCAGTACGCTCACCACCGGACCGATGACCGCATTTGCCAGCGGAGCAATGAGCGAGAACGTACCGAAGGCAGGAATGGTAATGGGAAGTGTCGCCAGTTGCGAGCACAGCGTGACGGAAAGCATGCTGGCAACGCCCGATGGCACACCCAGCTCGCCCAAAGCGTAGGTCGCATAGGGGCAAAAGCACAGAATGGCTAAGACGCTGGCACATGAAAGCTGAAAGCCCATCTCGAACGGCACCGTCGGCCTCAGTAGAACAAAGATGGACATGGTAACAAAGAGTGCCGAAAGGCCGTGCCGGCGACGCCCCGCGCCGTTTACGACAAGCGTCGCGAATACCATGCAGCACGCGCGCACGGCCGAGGGAGATGCGCCCGTAAAGGCAGCGTAGCCCACAAGCGTTATCGCCAGTATCGCCCGCTGAAGACCACGTGAGCACCGAGTCTTTTGCAATAAACCCTCGATTACAAACCCCACGATAGCCAAATGGCTGCCCGAGACGGCGATAAGATGCGCCGTTCCCGTCACCGAAAACCAGTCGCCCGCCGGCTGGGCGCGCAGCTCGGCCGAACGACCGCAGACGACACCGGCTATGAGCGCACGCGCCGGGTCGGTCGCAGCCGCGATGGACGCAAGCAGCCCATTTCGCAGCCGAAGCAGCGGCCCCGGAGAGCCCTCATCGACCGACACAATCCGAACGGCTTTAACCTTGCGCACCTCGCCTCGGAGCACGCGCGATCGTCCATACGCATCGTTCTCAAAACGTGAAACGCGACCGATAACACGCACGTGCGCCCCGACCTTGAGCTCGCGGTCAAACGATAGGCGAACCGTTGCCAGGTTCTTACCGTCCGCGCGTGCCTCGCAGGTATAGGAATACACGTCGTCGTTTATGGATGGATCACCCTGCACGACAAACTCGAGGCTGCTTGCCGCTCGACCATCGAGCGCCTTCGAGGCACTCAGCGTGCCCACAGCCCACCACACCGAGACGACCGCTCCCGCCACGAGACCGACGGACGCGGCATACAGCCACCGCTTCCAAGGGGCAAGCCGCGCACAAGATTGAGCCAGCACAACGAATACCGCCGCCGCAACGGGAATGGCCCATAGCGGCCCGACCGCCGGAGCCCGCTCCCTCAGCAGCGCATCAGCGACCATGTTGAGCACCAAGACGCAGCTCATGCACATGCCGGCACACAGGGCCATCGTCCACGGCATCAGGGGCCGCGGAGGCATCACGTGCTCGCGCTCGGTCGCACTCATACGCAGATGCAATCTTTGATTTTGGCAAGCTTCTTCTCGCCGATTCCCGACACACGCATCAGATCGTCAACCGAAGAAAAAGCACCGTTCTTAGTCCGCTCATCGATAATCGACTGGGCCATGGAGGGGCCGATGCCCGAAAGCGTCTGTAGCTCTTCTGCGCTTGCCGTATTGATGTTTACTAGGCCTGTTGCGCCACCCGCGCCCGATGATGCGGAAACCCCACCATCAACACCGGCTTCCGCAATGGACGCCTGCTGCTCCCCTACCGTTGGAACATGGATTTTTTGTCCATCAGTGACCTTAGATGCCCGATTGAGCCCCGTAACGTCTGCCTCGGGCGCCAGCCCGCCGGCGGCATCAATCGCCTGAGCCACCCGCGCGCCGTCCTTGACGCGATATACACCGGGCGACACAACGGCACCATCAACATCGACATAAACCTCTGCCGCGGCAGACGCCTTAGACGAAGAGCCTTCGGATGTCTTTCCGCTCGAGGCATCGCCGGATCCCGGCTCCACTAACGAGCCCGAACCATCAGTGCGCTCAAACGACACGCCGCCAGTACCGCCGCCAAGGTTCGCCATCGCCAAGCCGCTCGCCATCGCAATGACGACCAGTATCGCCATCACCACTGCCTTGTGACCGAGCAGCTTGTCCGCCCAGCGGTCCATCTTTTTAACCCGTTCGTGTTGTTCGCGCTGCGCCATAGCAAAACCTCCCAACACCATCGTGTCAGGAAAAAAGCCCTGCAACAGCCACGCTCCAAAACCGGTTTTAGCGGTCAAACCAAATACCGACCAAAACCTTGCACAAATCTGTCCATTTATTCAGGCACACGTCAGCAAATGAACACTTAGCCGCAAAAAGCCCAGATAGCAAAAGACCGACGATGCAGGCGCATCGTCGGTCTATGCACAAATTTACTCGTGATCTTGGTAAATCTCACGCGGAGCAAGCTCCGAATGTTTGCGTTTTAAGGTCTTAGGGGCCTTATACGTGTTGCTCTCGAAGTCGATGTACTCGGTCTGCTTGAGCAGGCGCTCGATCATCTCCTCGTGATCGAACAACTCCCAGGCCTCATGCACGGCATCGAGTTTAGCGTGCGTCTCGGGACGGCGCGGCATAAACAGCGTGCAGCAGTCGGGAGCGGCCTCAGTCGAGATATCGAACGTACCGATCTCCTCGGCGCGCGCGATGATCTCCTGCTTGTCCGAACCGATGAGAGGACGGAACACGGGGATCTTCACGGCCTCGTTGACAGCCATGATGTTCTCAAGCGTTTGGGAGGCAACCTGCCCAAGCGATTCGCCCGTAACGATGGCCTTAGCGCCCTCGATATGCGCGATGCGCTCGGCAACCGAATACATAATGCGGCGATACATGATCACGCGAAGGTTACTGGGACAGGTGACCGAAATCTCACGCTGGCAGTCGCCAAACGGCACCACGTACAGGCGGCCGATCTGGACACCCGGCTCAAGCGCACGGATGATATCCTGCACCAAATACTCGCTCGTATCGGGCGTCTGCGGACGACCGGAGAAATGTACCGGCACGCACACCGCGCCGCGACGCGCGAGCATCCAGGTCGCCACCGGAGAATCGATACCTGACGACAGCAGCGTCACGACCTTGCCGGCAGAACCCACCGGCAGACCGCCCACGCCGCGCTCGGAGCGCGCGTACACATAAACGCTACCCTGGACCACCAGTACGTGCACCATCGCATCGGGGTCGTGCATTTGAACCTTTTTATCGGGGAAGGCCTCACACAACACCTCGCCCACCTGACGATTGATGTCAATCGAGGTGAGCTCATAGTCGGTATTGGAGCGCTTAGCGTGCACCTTAAACGAATCGAAGGAACCAAACTCGCGCAGCGCCTTGACGGCGGCGGCGCAGTACTCCTGCGGGTCGCGGTTGGTGTGATACGCCAAAGACACACGAGCAACGCCGGGAACGGTGCGAATAACACGCGCCGCATCATCGGCCTGATGCTCGTTAAAGGTCACGAGGATATAACCGGAAATTCGAGACACGGCGTTCACGGAAAAGGCGGCCAAAGCCGCCTTAATGTTATCCATGAGGATATGCTCAAAATGTGCGCGGTTCTTGCCCTTCAGTCCAACCTCGTGATAGTGGACCAGGCAGACGCGAGCCGCCATTTAGGCTTCAGCAACCTTGTGGCCGAGCGCCTTCTCGTAACGGGCCTCGTCGTAAGAGATGTCGCCGTCGACAATCTCGTCCATAGCCATCGAGATGGTATCGGCACCGGAAAGCCCGATGGTGATGTCATCGACATCCTGGACGGCAAGCACGCGGTTGTGCTGGCCACGCAGCATGCTATTGATGTCGCAGGCGCGCTTGGAGGCAAGCGAAGCGAGCAGGAAGCGGTTGTGATCGGTCTTCTCCAGAAGATCGTCAATGCAAGGCTTTACAACGGACACGGACCTCAGATCCTTTCATGCATATCGAGAACGCGAACGAGCTCATCGGTCGCGCGGTCGAGATCGTCATTAACCACGACGTCGTCGTAGCGGTCGGCAAGGGCAAGCTCATCGGCGGCGTTTGCCATACGCAGCTCAATCGTCTCGGGCGTCTCGGTACCGCGACCGACTAGACGCTCGCGGAGCACCTCAAGCGAAGGCGGCTTGATAAAGATCAGCACGGCCTCGGGGAAACGCTCCTTCACCTGCAGGGCGCCCTGGACATCGATCTCCAAAATCAGAGACGAACCAGAGGCGAGCTTGGATGTGACCTCGCTCACCAACGTGCCGTAGCAGTTACCGTGGACCTCGGCCCACTCAACAAACTCACCGTTTGCCACGCGGCGGTCGAACTCCTCGCGCGTCAGAAAAAAGTAGTTGACGCCGTCGACCTCACCTTTGCGTGGTGCTCGCGTGGTAGCCGAAACCGTCAGGCCCAGGTTCGAGCGGCGCTCGCGCACACGAGTGACGAGCGTACCCTTGCCTGCGCCTGACGGTCCAGAAATCACAAAGAGCTTGGAATCCTGAGCGCTCACTTATTTGGTCAGCTGCTCGAGGAGCTGCTCGCGCTGACGGACGCCGAGGCCCTGGACGCGACGGGTAGCGGAGATACCGAGCTCCTCCATGATCTTGGCGGCCTTGGCCTTGCCATAACCAGGAAGAGACTCGATGAGGGTGGAAACCTTCATGCGGGAAGCGATGGGGTCATCGGAGTTGAGCACGGACTCGAGGGACTTCTCGCCCTTCTTGATCTGCTCGCGAAGCTCAGCGCGGGCGTGACGTGCGGCAGCAGCCTTCTCAAGAGCCTGCTTGCGCTGCTCATCGGTAAGCTGAGGGAGTGCCATTCGTACCTCCAAGTAGTTGGGTTATATCTGATTCAATAATTGGCATTTTAGCACGTAGAACGTACAAAATGCCCAATCGCGGCTCCATAGGTTAGACGATACCCGCAAAAAGTGCAATATACTGCGCCCAAAGTTAAGCCCCTGACCTGCGATTCCACACAAAGGATGGGAAAGTTTACGCAGGCACAGGGGCTATTTTGTGCTAATGAGACCCAAAAGTGGTGACTTAGGGGAATCTTTTACGCGACGTTTTCGACCAGCTCGGCGACGATGGCGTCAAAGGCGGCAACCGGATCGTCGGCGCCGGTGATGGGACGGCCCACCACAATATGACTTGCGCCGCGCTCGATAGCCTGGAAAGGCGTCGCCACGCGGGACTGGTCACCAAGGGCGGCACCCACCG
The DNA here is from genome assembly GCA_900554325.1 of uncultured Collinsella sp. Lineage (GTDB taxonomy): Bacteria > Actinomycetota > Coriobacteriia > Coriobacteriales > Coriobacteriaceae > Collinsella. The sequence continues at coordinate 3,660 of USHA01000062.1, read as the reverse complement.
GACGCACGCCCGGAGTCACGATCAGGGCATCAGGGCCCAGCAGCTCACGCATGTCGTGAGCCTCCATCGGCGAGCACACGATGCCATCGATGCCGTTGGCCTGAGCGAGCTTTGCCAGGCGGGCGGCCTCCTCGGACACGGGCGACTCGACGCCGATCTCGCTCAAGGCATCCTGATTCATGCTCGTGAGAACGGTGATGGCGACGAGCTTGGCGCGGTCCTCGCGCGCCTCCTCGGCACCCTCGCGGCAGGCAGCGAGCATGGCGCCCGAACCCAAGCCGTGAACCGAGAGCAGGTCGGCACCAGCAAGCGAGGCCGAACGGGCGGCGCCGCGAACCTGATGCGGAATATCATGGAACTTAAGGTCGAGGAAAACCTTAAAGCCCAAATCCTTGAACGTCTTGACGATCTCAGGACCCTCGGCGTAATAGAGCGTCATGCCAACCTTGAGCCAGGCGGCATGGCCCGAAAGCTCGTGGGCAAGCTCGAGCGCACGCTCACGGTCGCAGTCGAGAGCGACGATAACACGGTCGCGGGCATCGGTCTCTAGCATTCGAACGCACCTACCAGTTCGTTGATGTCCTTCACGCCCTGAGACTCGGCCCAGGCCTCGAGCTCGTGCGCGATCTTGAGCGAAGCGCACGGATCGACGAAGTTGGCCATGCCGACCGACACGCAGGTGGCGCCGGCCAGAATAAACTCGGCCGCATCCTCGCCCGTCATGACGCCGCCGACACCGTTGATGGGGATATCGACGGCCTGGGCAACCTCCCAGACCATGCGCACGGCGATGTGGTGGCACAGCGGGCCCGAAAGGCCGCCCTTGGGCTTGGCCACGCGGGACTTGCGGGTATGGACGTCGATGGCCATGCCCTGGATGGAGTTGATGACCGAAAGGCCGTCGGCACCGGCAGCCTCGAGGGCCTTGGCAATCTCGGCAACGTTAACCGGAGCCATCTTTACGAACAGCGGCCTATCGGTCACCTTGCGGCAGGCAGCCATAACGGAAGAGGCGCCCTCGGGCGTGGAGCCCATGGCGGCACCGCCGGCGGCGATATTAGGGCAGCTCACGTTGATCTCGTAGCCGGCAGCCCAGGGGCACAGTTCGACATACATCTCGAGTGCGCGGACAAACTCGTCAACGGAGTGGCCGGCAACCTGACAGATGACCTGGCAGCCGTCCTTGGAGAGCTGCTCGAGCCACGGACCGGACTCGCGGGCAAAGGCGGCCACGCCGGGGTTCTGAAGGCCCACGGAGTTGATCATACCGCCGGGAATCTCGGCCATGCGGGGCGCGGGGTTGCCGGGCCAGGGCTCGGCAGCGCAACCCTTGGTGGTGATGGCGCCCAGCTGGGAAACATCAAAGAAGTTCTGGAACTGCCAACCGTAACCAAAAGTACCGGCTGCGGTGTTGATGGGGTTCTGCATCTTGACGCCGCCGAAATCGACGGCCATGTTCACGGTACCCACTAGAAGACCACCACCTTGGAAGCATCGAACACGGGGCCGCACATGCAAGCACCCTTCATACCGTCGACCGTTTCGACATTGCAGGTGTTGCAGGCGCCAAAGCCACAGCTCATCATGCGCTCAAGCGACACCTCGCAGTACGCACCGGCCTCGGCAGCGGCAGCGGCGACTTTCTTCATCATGACAGCGGGGCCGCAGCTGGCCACATAGTCGTAGCCGCCCTCGCCGAGCAGCTCGGCTGCCGGGTCGGTGCAAAAACCGTGCGTGCCCAGCGTGCCATCGTCGGTGCACACGTTAACCGTGGCGCCCAACGCGCGGAACTCATCGACACCCACGGCCTTGGAAGCGGTGCCAAAGCCCAGGCAAACGTCGACATCCACGCCCTGCTCGGCAAGCATGCCGGCGAGGCACAGCACGGGCGGAACACCGATGCCGCCCGCCACGAGCAGCGCCTTCCTGGTGCCCTCGGGAACAAGCCAGCCGCGGCCGCCAGGGCCCAACAGGTTGGACTTGGAGCCGGGGGTCATCTGCGACAGGCGACGGGTGTCGTCGCCCACGACGGCGTACCACAGCTCGACGGTACCGGCCTCGGCGTCAGCGCGATAGAAGCTCAAGGGCACGCGAAGCAGCGAGGACGCATCGCCGGGCACGGCGATGTTCACAAACTGACCGGGCTTGAGCGCACTTGCAAGCTTGGGGGCCGAGATGACGAGCGAGAAGATGCCGTCGGCGATCTCCCGGTTCGAGACGACCTCGAAGTCGTGCATGCGTGCAGTGGAAGGTGTGGGCATAGACGCTCCAATCCCCCATGCGGTTGCATGGTCAAAACGAACAGAAAGCGCGGCACCGCAAGGGCACCGCGCACAAAAGCGATAAGGCTATGCTAGCAGATGCAGCCGTCGGCGAGCGTCTGCTTACCGCCGACAAACACATCGGTGGCACGACCGGTAAGCGTGCGGCCGGCAAAACCGGAGTTCTCGGCGCGCGACTCGTAACCGTCCTCGCCGACCGTCCAGGTGGCAGAGGGGTCGAACACGGTCAGGTCGGCAACGGAGCCCGCCTTGACCTGAACCTGGTCGAGGCCCAGAATCTCACGCGGCTTGATGGCCATAAGCTCGACCATGCGGCCCATGCTCATCTTGCCCGTGTTGACCAGCTCGGTGAGTACGAGTGACAGCGAGGTCTCGAGGCCGATCATGCCAAAGGGCGCAAGCTCGAACTCGCGGGCCTTCTCCCACGGGGTGTGGGGAGCGTGATCGGTGACGATAGCGTCGACGGTACCGTCGATGACGCCCTGACGGATGGCCTCGGCGTCCTCCTCGGTACGCAGCGGCGGATTGACCTTGAGCGAGGTGTTGTAGGTCTCGTCCAGGTCGTTCTCGGTCAGGAACATGTGGTGCGGGGTGGCCTCGCAGGTAACCTGAACGCCCGCGGCCTTGCCGGCACGCACGAGCTCCAGGCCATGGGCAGTGGAGATGTGCTGGATGTGCAGCTTGGCACCGGTCAGCTTGGCGATCTCGATGTCGCGGGCGATCTGGAGCTCCTCGCCGGCAGCCGGCCAGCCCTCGAGAGCCAGACGGGTCGAAACCTTGCCCTCGTTGATCTGGCCGTGGCCGACCAGATCCTCGTCCTGGCAGTGGCTCATAAAGACCTTGCCGAACATCTTGCCGTAGTCCATGCAGCGACGGAGCATGCCCGCGCCCTGCACGCCGCGACCATCGTCGGTGAAGGCGACGGCGCCGTGGGCGACCATATCGCCCATCTCGGACATGGCCTCGCCCTTAAGACCGCGGGTCATGGCACCCGAAGGATAGACGCGGCAGTGACCGACCTCGGCAGCACGGGACTTGACGAACTCCACGACGGTGCCGTTATCGGTGACGGGATCGGTGTTGGGCATGGAGCACACGCCGGTAAAGCCGCCCTTGGCAGCCGCGCGGGTACCGCTCTCGATGTCCTCTTTGACCTCGTAGCCGGGCTCGCGAAGGTGAACGTGCATATCCACCAGGCCGGGGACGAGGTACTTGCCGGAAAGGTCGCGGACCTCGGCTCCCTCGACGGCGAGATTCTCGCCGACCTCGGCGATCTTGTCGCCGTCAATCAGGACGTCAACGACACCGTCAAGCTCGACGGACGGGTCGACGACGTGGGCATTCTTAAGAAGCAAGGCCATTATCGGCACCTCCAAGC
>USHA01000061.1 GCA_900554325.1 uncultured Collinsella sp. | reverse complement strand
ACGATATGGCACCGTGGGGACACATGTATGTCAATCCTGGTCTAACAGAGCCTTATCTTTTACCTTGGCACGGGCTTTTTCGTGGTGTTCTTCACCGCGAAGTTCGCCGCGATTTCGATGTATGCCCGCTGGGCGTATCTATGGCCGTGCATGGGCCGTGTTATCAACAACGTTTGCTCGATACTCGTGACGGCTCCGGCGGTGGCGATTGTCTCGAGTCAAAACGTGCTGGCGGCAGTGAGCGTCGTGCTCGTGCTGTTTGTCGGCATCGCGATTTCGCTGTTGGGACAGTTTGGACAAGACGGTGAGGGCGAGGCGACGCACGGCGGGCTGGCGCTTGCCACCGACGATCTTGGCGTGAGCTGTGAGCCCGGCCAGGCCGACACGGTGCCCCTGGAGGCGCCGGAGCTTTCGTTTGACGATCGGCTCGATGGCTTCGTTGCCGCCTTTGGGCTTACCAAGCGCGAGCGCGATGTTCTGGAGGCGCTGGTCGTTTCGGACGGCAGCGTGCAGGACGTGGCGGCGGCACTCTTCCTTTCGCGCTCCACGCTCTATCGCCACATCGCTTCGATCAACAAAAAGACCGGTGCCTCCTCGCGCGTAGCCCTCATCAACTTCTTCTGGTCCTGGACACCCCAAGACTAGCTAACCACCACAAAGGGGACAGGCACCTTTGTGGTGGTTTTTTACCTGCAAAAATATGAATATGAGACATTTGTCACCTGCCGTTTTGGTGCTCAAAGGCATATGAATGTGATGCTGAGCGGAGCAGAACGGAGGGGGTGCACCTATGGCGTCTCGGGGTTGCGCGTCTAATAAAACTGCGGGCGCGCTTATCGCCGTGGTGGTCTTTGCCGCGGCGGTGACACTTATGCGAGTTTACGTTGCCGGCGACCATGGCGCTCAAGGAAAGACTGCCGCGCAAGTGTCGCTCAACGATTGCGCTGCCGTTCCGGTGGCGGTCAAGCTTGTCGAGGACGGGGAGGCGCGGACGGTCTATGAGACCGACGATTCCGAACTGGTCGCATCGGCTTTTGCCGCGCTCGATGGCTGCACCGTGGGGGATGCGGTGGATGAGCGGATGAGCGATGCCGGCCGAACGCTCGTCTTTGTCTATGCAGACGGTTCGGAGCAATCGGTAGAGCTCGAAGGCAAGAATATCGTGCTCGATAAGACGGCGTACCGACTTAACGGTGCCGATGAGTTATGGCGGCAGCTTGCCGCGATCAAAAACAGCTAACGAAATTAGGGATGTACGGGATGAGTGACTTGAGATTCTGCCCGGCGTGTGGGGCGCAGCTGCCTCGGGTCGCCGGCGTGCCGGTGCGATTTTGCCCGGGGTGCGGCGTCCGACTTGAGGGCGTTGCATGCGGCTCGGATGCCACGGGGTCTGTGAATGACGCTACTGCCGATGATGGCGCGAGCGAAGGCCGCGAGCCGAGCGTGGCTGTGCCGACGCAGAGTGCCGAGGCCGCGTCACCGTCTGGCGACACAACCTCGGCGGACGCTCCTCGCGCTGTTGACCTTGAGCTTCATGCCGCATGCGATGCCTCTGGCGGGCAGGCGCTCGCGCAGGTAGCGCTGCCGCGGGGTTGGCAAATCGAAGAGGCGCATCTTGAGCGCAGCGGCAGTTTCGACTGCCCGATTTCGGTTGGCGTGACGGCAGCGGGTCCGATGGGTGAGCGGATTATGTACCGCTCCGAGCTCTGCTACGTGGATGCGGGCGCCGTTGCCAAGCGTATCCCCACGCAAACCGAGCGCAAGGCGTTTATGCACGTGGAGGCAGCTTGCGACGAGCTGGCTCAGGCCTGCGCGGCACAGCTGGGCGCACGGGCGGAGGTTGTGGCCGGGCAGCCGTACCCATCGAACGCGGCGCTCGATATCGAGCGCGAGCGTGCCCGCGTAAAGCGCGAGGCGGTAAACGACTTTGCGATTCAGGGCTTTTCGATGGAGCCGAGCAATGTGATCTATGAGTGCCGCATGCGTCGATATCGGCTCACGGGCGCTCCAGTGCCCACCGAGCTCGCGGTGGCGGCCAAAGTCGAGGGCTATGTGGCCTCGATCGGCGGCGTCGCAGGCTCTAAGGGTAAAGGCATTGCCGCTGGGGCCGAGGCGCTGCTGGGCGCAGGCCTTTCGAGCGGACTGATCGGCGGCGTTTTGGGCAAACGCCTGCGCGAGCGCCAGGCGGCGGCAGCGGCGGGACAGGGCGTCGCGCAAGGACAGCCCACGGGTCGAGGCGGTTGCCCGGACGGAGCGTCGTTCGAGCTGGGCGCGGCCGACCTGCTGCAGTGGCGTATCAGGGACAGCTTCTGTCTGGTTGCGCCAGAAGGTCGCCTGGACGAGGCGGCCTCTACAGCGCTTGCCTCAATGGCGTCGACCTTGCGGCTTAACCCGGCTATTGCACGTGAGGCGTCCGCTCAAAAGCAACAGATGGTGCTCGAACAGCGCCAACGCACGCAGATGAACATTGCCCAGCAGCAACAGCAGTTTGCAGCCTGGCAGCAGATGCATGCCTCGCAGCAGGCGGCGTTCGACAGCTACCAGCAGGCATGGTTCGATCGCAGCGATCGTCAGCACGCCGCGAACATGGCTGCCAGCGCAGCCAGTTTCTCTAGCGCGGGCGTAGGCACGGGTGCGGCCTCGTATTCCGATGCCATTCGCGGGGTTAACCATTACACCAGGCCCGACGGCACCGATGTCGAGGTCTCGGTGATGGCCGACCAGGCCTGGGTCAACGGTTCGGGCGATGTCATCGGCACGCGCGATGGCTTTGAGCCTGGTTTTGGCTGGACGGAGCTGCCTCGCCAATAGCGTGAGACGGCTTGTGTGTGAATCGATGCCGGGCGTGTTTCTCGGCATTGTGATAAAGAACGGGAAAGGAACAACGATGAGGGAGACGGTACTTTCGCGCACGGCATTTGTCGCGGCGGCGGGAACGGCGCTGCTGACGCTTGTGGGGTGCGGCGGACAGCGGACGCAGGATGCGACGGGTTTTAACGACGACCGCCCGGTAAAGGACAAGATGGACGCGGGTGCGACGTCGGGCGATTCCGGCGACGCGGACAGCGATTCGGGCGCGGACAGCGGCTCGGCGGATGCGTTCGATACGTGGTCGGATGATTGCTGGGATGCGCACCGCAACATCAGCATCGCGGCACTCCTCGAGCTTAAGGGCTGGCAGTTGCAGGAGTTTGTCACGCAGCAGGGCTATACCTGGCAAGACGCGCTCGAGATGTACGAGGACGAGGCGGGACACGTGCTCAGCGTCTGCAATATCAGCAAGGACGGCGCGACCGAATGGCTCGGCGAGGACGAAATCGGAAAGCTCGACAAGGGCGGCACCGGAAGCACCGTGATGTTCACGCTGCAACTTTCGGGCTATTCGAGCTGCGAGGATGTTATCGCGGGCTTTTCCGTGCCGGTCGAGGACCGGGCGCAGATTACTTCGGGCTCATGGATCGCGTGCGTATACGGTTCCAACATGGCGCGGCACGTCGCCATGGCGAGCCCGATGGAAAACGGTGACTACCGCTTGGATCTCATTACCGAGGAGGCTATCAAGACCGGTACGTTTACCCAGGGCGGCGGTGCTCCGACGATAGACGAATTTTGGCAGGAAAAGACTGGACGCGCGCTCGGCTAGGTGCGACGTGGCCAATACCATAGCGAGGGACGAACATGATGAATGAAGTGGTGATGAGCCGTGCGGCCTTTGTGGCAGGCGCGGGCGTGCTGGCTTGTGCGCTGGCTGGCTGCTCGGGCGGATTGGGCGGCGCGGGCGGTGCCAAGAAGGCGACCACGGCGGACGCCGCCTGTGTAGACGACAACGCCAACGTGACGGTCTATGCTGCGATCAACTTGGACGGCGCCGACCTGGTGCGCCTGCTCAAGCATCAAAACTATGAGTGGCAAGGCGAGAGCGTGGGCTACGGTGCCGCCGATGACGCGGGGCTTTTCGCCTTTACCTTTTCTAAGATTTCGGATGACGTGGACGAACTTGCGAACAGCGCGATACCGCTTTCGGAGTCCGAGTACGAGGAACTTGAGCCGGGCGGCGGAGACGATAGCGTGGCGATTTTGCTCTCGGTGGGCGGCTATACGACGGGCGATCGTGCGCTCACCGGCGCAATCGGCGATGCGGCGATAGTGCAGGAGAAGTGCACAATCGACGATTCCGTGTATTGGCTGGTCAAGGCGCTCGACGGCAGCCGTTACGTGATTTCGGCCTACGACACCGAAGATGATGGCGACAGCGCGCATGACATCTATATCTATAGTGAGTCTTTTATTCACACCGGTTATCTGAGCGGCGGCGACCAAATCGATATCGACGAGCTCTGGAGCCGCCTGACTAACGCCTCATAGCGCACCAAAACCACCACAAAGGGGACAGGCACCTTTGTGGTGGTTTTGCCCTTGGGCTGTCTACTGAGGCGGTTCACCGTGCTACAGCAGCTCGCCGTGGCGGGCGATGTAGCGGCGCTTTGCCAGCTGGGTGAGCGCGATGTAGGCGGTGACGATGCCGATGAGCAGCGCGAAAAAGCTCGCGGGTAGCGTCATGAGGCCGAGCGCATCGGCGATGGGGCTTGCTGGCAGCCAGGTGACGAGCGCCAGGCCCAGCACGGTGAGAGCGCACAGTGCCGGCGCGGCGTGGTCACGCGGGCTCGGCAGGCGCGGGGAGCGCAGCATGTGGATCACAAGCGTCTGCGACCACATGGACTCGACAAACCAGCCGCTCTGGAAGAGCGCCGCAAAGGCTGCCATGCCCGTGACGTTGCCCGCGGCGGCAAGCTCGGACCAGCTTGCGCCCACGGCGGCGGGGCACACCACAAAGAAGAGCGCGGCGAAGGTCACGATGTCAAACAGCGAGCTCACGGGGCCCAGCTCGAGCATAAAGCCCTTGATGGATGCGGCGTCCCAGGCGCGCGGACGGGCAGTCCAGGCATCGTCGACGGTGTCCCACGGCAGCGCGATGCATACGATCTCGTAGACCAGCGACAGCAGCACCAGCTGCAGGGCGCTCATGGGCAAAAACGGCAAGAACAGGCTCGCGACGGTCACGGACAACACATTGCCAAAGTTGGAGCTCACTGTGGTCTTGAGGTACTTGAGCAGGTTGCCGTAGGTGCGGCGGCCTTCGATGATGCCGCGCTCGAGCACGCCCAGGTCCTTCTGGAGCAAGATGATATCGGCGGATTCCTTGGCAATGTCGACGGCCGAATCGACCGAGATACCGCAGTCGCTCGCACGCATGGCGGCGGCGTCGTTGATGCCGTCGCCCATAAAGCCCACGGTGTGGCCGAGCAGCTCGCGCATGACGCGCACCAGGCGCGCCTTCTGCAGCGGCGAGAGCTTGGCGAAGAGATGGGTCTTCTCGGCACGCTCGGCAAGTTCGGCGTCATCGAGCGCATCGATCTCGGAGCCGAGCAAGACGTTGCTCGCGTCGATGCCGATCTGCTCGCAGACGGTGGCGGCGACGCGGTCGTTGTCGCCGGTCAGGACCTTGACCGCCACGCCCTTGGCCTCGAGCGTGGCGACGGCGCCCGCGGCACTCGTCTTGGGCGGATCGAGGAAGGCCAAAAAGCCCATCAGCACCATGTCGCATTCGTCGGCGATGCCAAACTCGCCCACGCAGCGCGGATCGGTCTTCTGCGCCACGGCAATCACGCGCAGGCCCTCGGCGTTGAGCCCGGCGACCTGCTTGCGAATCTGGGCGAGCTTATCTTCGGTGAGAGGCTGGGCGACACCATCGACTTCGACAAAGGAGCAGATCTCGAGCATTTCCTCGGCAGCTCCCTTGGTGACCATCTGGGTTTTGCCTTGGACATCGGCTACAACTACGCTCAGGCGACGGCGCGAGAAATCGAAGGGCACCTCGTCGACCTTGGTATAGCGGTCGCGCAGGCTCTGACCCAACATGGAATCGGGTGCGACGGTCGAGGGCGTCACATCGGCACGGTCGATTACGGCCAGGTCGATAAGGTTTTTGAGGCCGGTCTGGAAGAAGCTGTTCAAAAACGCATGGCGCAGCACACGTGCGTCCTCGTTGCCATCGGTGTTGAGGTAGCGCTCGAGCACGATGCGGTCTTCGGTGAGGGTGCCGGTCTTGTCGCAGCACAGGACATCCATGGCACCCAGGTTTTGGATCGCCGGCAGCTCCTTGACGATTACTTGGCGGCGGGCGAGGTCCTTGGCGCCCTGCGACAGGCTCGTGGTCACGATGACGGGAAGCATCTGCGGCGTGATGCCCACGGCCACGCTCGTGGCGAACAGCAGCGCGTCGATGGCGTTGCCCTTGGTGGCGGCGTTGATGGCAAAGACGGCCGGCGCCATAACGAGCATGAGGCGTACGAGCAACATGGAGACGCTCGAGACGCCGCGGTCAAACGCGCTCTTCTCGCCGCGCCCGTTGAGCATCTTGGCGATGCCACCCAGGTAAGTATCCGAACCGGTGGCAACGACAAGCGCAATGGCGGTGCCGTTTTGCACGGAGGTGCCGGTAAAGACGATGTTCTTGCAGGCAGAGAGTGGCAGCGCGGAGCCGTCGGCACTCTCGACGACGGTGATGGCGGTGGTCTTCTCGACGGCCTCGCTCTCGCCAGTGAGTGCGGACTCGATCACAAACAGGTCGCGCGCGGTGATGACGCGGGCATCGGCCGGCACCATATCTCCGGCAGAGAGGCGGATCACATCACCGGGGACGAGCTCGTCGAAGGGGATCTCGACGCGCTCGCCGTCGCGCAGGGCGGTGCAAGTGTTGGAGACCAGGTCCCTGAGGGCCTCGGCCGCATTGCCGCTGCGGGCTTCTTGGATAAACTTCATACCGCCCGATACCAGCAACATGATGCCGATGACGATGACCGTGGAGGGGTCGCGCTGCGGCTCGGGCACGGCGAGCACGTCGATGTAGAGCGAGACCAGCGCGAGCGCGGCGAGGATGCCGGCGAAGGGGTCGACAAAGGCGTCGGCGATACGGCGGGCGAGCGTTTTGGTCGGTGCCTCGATGGTGTTGGGGCCGGAGGCGTCCAGACGCTCGGTTGCCTGCTTGGCGGTGAGGCCGTTTGCCGTGGCGTCAAGCAGTACGAGGGCGTCCTCGGCACTATGGGTGGCGGCGAATATGGTGTTCTTAGACAGGCCGGTATGAGCGGCAGGGCGCGCCGTACGGCGGCGCTTGGAGATAGCTTCGAGTACCGTGGCGGTTTTGAGCATCAGCATAGGGTCCTCCTTGTTGAAGGGAGTTAGCGTACGTGTCGTATTTGCTTCAAAAAACCTAGATGTCGCTCACGTCAAGCTCACGAGCCACCACAAAGGGGACAGGCACCTTTGTGGTGGTTTTGACGATCGGTTGGTGGCGCTTATGCGAATACGGAATCCTCGCGGCGTGCCGAGGGCGACATGCAGGTTTTTCGACTAGGACTGCCTTCCATGGCACACCTCCTTAAGGCCGGGCGCAGCGCGCTTTGGGTATCTCGTACCCGTTTCAATCCGCCTGTATTCTTGATGAGGGGGTTTGAAATGTCAACCCCCATTGTTCGGAAAACCATTCCCCCTGACAAAGCCTTTACAGAACGCCGCGGCCTCAAAGCGCGCCCGCATCGACGCTTCGCCTGCGCTAAACTGGAAGGCACGTACGCGATTACGAGAGGAGCCCGCATGGAGGCTTACAAGCAAGAGTTCATCAAGTTCATGGTCGAGTCCGACGTTCTTAAGTTCGGCAGCTTTACGCTCAAGAGCGGCCGCCAGTCCCCGTTCTTTATGAACGCCGGCGCTTATGTGACGGGCTATCAGCTCAAGAAGCTGGGCGAGTATTACGCCCAGGCCATCCACGATAACTTTGGCGACGACTTTGACGTCCTGTTTGGGCCGGCCTACAAGGGTATTCCGCTGGCTGTCGTGACCGCCATTGCCTACCACGAGCTGTACGGCAAGGAGGTTAAGTACTGCTGCGACCGTAAGGAGGCCAAGGACCACGGTGCCGATAAGGGCAACCTGCTGGGTTATGAGCCCAAGGACGGCGACCGTGTGGTCATGGTCGAGGACGTTACCACCAGCGGCAAGTCCATCGACGAGACCTATCCCAAGGTCAAGGCTGCTGCCGATGTCGAGATCAAGGGCCTGATCGTGTCCCTCAACCGCATGGAGGTCGGCAAGGGCGGTGTGACCACCGCGCAGAAGGAGATCGAGGCCAAGTACGGTTTCCCCGTCGCGAGCATCGTCTCCATGGCCGAGGTCGTCGAGACCCTCTACAACCACGAGATCGACGGCAAGGTTGTCATCGACGACGAGCTCAAGACCGCCATCGACGCCTACTACGATCAGTACGGAGCACGTTAGTTACGGCGTTTTACCAAACGCCGTAATTGCTCGACGCTGCGCGGGCCGCATTTGGACAATCTGACGTTCAACTTCAAGGGCGCGACCAGAAGGTCAGCGCCCTTTCGTTTCACGTCACCTTGTCTCAAATGCGACCCGCTCGCTGTCCGTTCTCTACCTGCGGCGTCGTCTTGCTCCGAATGCGGCCCGTTCGCTGCCGTTGCCAAGGCATCGGCGTTGCCGGACTAGTCATTGGGGACGTTCATAAATGACTACTCAGGAACGAGCGTGGATAATCTCCCGTTTTTGGCCTGTGTGCGGGCTCAAAGTGGGAGATTATCCACGCTCGCTTTAATTTGCCTGGGCTGCGATGCCTATCTAATCGGCTCGGCGTCTTCCCTGAGAATCGAAAGATACTCTTCATACCCGTACTGCCGGTATCTCTGTCTTGACTCGTCGAGCGGACGGAGGATACCCAATTCTTCAAATGATTTGACGAGCGAGCTCGCGGTACTCCTGCCGATATCGAGTTGGGCAGCGATGAATGCGGTGTCGACGATGGGGTGCTCTTCAAGAATGCCCAACAGCCTTTGCCCGTTTGCAGCAGTCCTTCCGAGATTTTCGGTAATGGTTGCTGTGGAACGGTTATGGAGGTCAACAAGGTTTTTTAAAGACCCTACCGAGTCCTTCGCACTCTCGAGAAGACTGTTGCAGAAAAACTCTATCCATTCCTCGTAAGTGCCTCTCTCCCTTACGGATGTGAGTTGCCGGTAGTACTCGCTTCGGTTTTTCTTGAACTGGAACGATGGATAGAACAAGCAAGAATGAAGAACGCCATCATTGATGAGCATAAGTGTAATGAGAAGCCTGCCCAGGCGACCGTTTCCGTCTAGGAATGGATGGGCAGTTTCAAATTGGTAATGGACGAGCGCCGCCCGCACAATCGGATCCATTTCGACTTGAGGCTCATTGATAAAGCGTTCGAGGTCCTGGAGCGTGTTACTCAAATCTTCAATGTTTGGAGGGACAAACGATGCGGTTGCAATGGTGCAGCCTGAGGGGCCAATCCAGTTTTGTGAGGAGCGCAGCTCGCCTGGATTCTTCTCCGTTCCGCGCACTCCGTCCAGCAGGACCGCATGAACTTGCCTAAGAAGTCTCGTGCACAAGGGCATCTTTTTGAGCAGTTCTACGCCGCGGTCGACAGCACGGACGTAATTCACGACGTCTGCGACATCTTTATGATGGAGTTGTGTTTGCGATGGACTAAGTAGGTCGTCAAACGTGCACTGGGTTCCCTCAATTTGCGAAGAAAGGAGTGCTTCTTTGCGCACGTACATTGTCAGATACATATCGGCGTTGGGAACAAAGTAGAGCATGCCTTCAAGCTCTCCAAGCTTTCGTGAGCATGCGGAAAGCGTGCGATAGGTTTCCTCGGTGAGGTTTAGCTGCCTCAATGATTGCAAGGGCGTTGGAAAAAACGAATAGTAAGCCAATTTCCCCGATAGATTATTGCGGAGCGTTCCCTGGCCGTTCTCCTCGATTTGCATCGCGCCCTCCATATCTTTAGTGCCGGAAACTCGTTATTAGGCTAATCATATCAATTCTAATAACGAGTTTAAGGATTAAATAGTTATTAGAGTCGATTTGAACAATCTGATGACGAGAAGTAGTTATTACTTTGGTGCAAGGTGGCCGAGTGGTCCCTCGGGCACAGAGGAAAACGGATCATTCAGCACGAGCGTGGATAATCTCCCGTTTTTGGCCCCCGTGCGGGCTCAAAGTGGGAGATTATCCACGCTCGTTAGATAAGCGTTCGAAAACCCACGCTCGACGCTACTTGAGCCCGGGCAGGCGGGTGTAGGGAAGCAAGCGCTCCAGGAATTCGGAGCAGTGGGCGTAGTCTTTGGCGAAGTAGCTGCTGTAGAGCGAATCGAGCACGTATTGCACGGCGATGTGGCTGGCGAACTGCGTGATGCGATGCGTCATGCTCTCGTGGTCACTCACCCTAAGGTAGGCGGCAAAGCCGGGGTGAATGCGCGCGCAATAAGGCGTGCCGATGACGATGACTGGGACATGCCGGCTGCTGAGGATCGGCAAGATGTCCTTGAGATTGGGGGCAAGGCCACTGTAGGAGATGACGATTGCCGCATGGTCGGGACCCGAGGCGAGTGCCGTTCGCACCTGGGCCTCGGCACCGTCATGGCACGTCGCGCTTTTACCGGCGGAGAGCAGGCGGTCGCGGAACATTCCCGCTGGATAGAGGTTGTGCGAGCCCGTGTAGATGTCGACCTGTCGGGCGTTCGCGATGAGCGTGGCGGCGTGGTCAAGCTGCGTGGGGTCGAGCAGCTCCTGCGTTTCGGCCAGTGTGGTCTGGTAGAGCCCCTCCATGCGCTCCATAACCTGCGCGGGGCTGGACGTAGCATCAAAGGGAAAGTTGATGTCCACGTCGCGGCGGTTTCCTGCCTCGGTCGCCAGGCGGATGAGCTCGACCTTGAGATCTTTGAATCCCTCGAGGCCGAGCTTTTTGCAAAAACGGTGCACGCTCGCAACAGAAATGTTGGTGCGCGCGGCAAATTCCTTAATAGAAAGCCCGCGGATGTCCTCGCCGATGGCAAGGGCTGCAATGCCGAGTTGTTGCTCGGTGGGGGTGAGGCCCTGCGCCTCGGTGATCTTGCGTTTGATATCCATGCGAACTCCCACACTCGCCAAACCTGCCAAAAAGGGACAGGTTTATTTTGGCACGTTTCGGCCGGTATCAGGAAGTATCAGGGATGGGGCGGCGGTCCGTGGGCGCGAAAAGAAGTGTCGGGTTTGGTGTGCCCGCTTCTGCCCGTCCCGTGCGCAGGCGATACTCAGCTTATCGACCCGCGATGCAAAGGAGACGCTCGTCCCACGAGCACTACCGGGAAGGGCTCGCAATTCGAGTCCCCACCTTAGCATTTGAACCATTTGGCACTATAATCACCATAGGCATGCGCAAAACGTTGCGCTTAATCAAGAGGAGAAACGTATGGGTCTGTTTGACATGTTCAAGAAGAAGGCTGAGCCCGCGGCTGCCGCTGCTCCGGCCTCCATCTCTGCTTCTGCTGGCGCCGACGTGCTGTGCTCGCCCGTCAAGGGCAAGGTCATCAAGATGGCCGACGTGCCCGATCCCGTCTTTGGTGGCGAGGTTCTGGGCAAGGGCTGCGCGGTGTGGCCTGAGGACGACCTGGTCTATGCTCCCTGCGACGGCAAGGTGACCGTCACTATGGGTCACGCCGTGGGTCTGCAGTCCGATAGCGGCATCGAGGTTCTGGTGCACGTTGGCGTCGATACCGTCAACATGAACGGCGATGGCTTCGAGGGCTTCGTCAAGGCCGACGACGTCGTGAAGGCTGGCCAGCCCATACTCAAGATCGACCGAGCCAAGATCGCTGCTGCCGGTTACAAGGACTGTGTCGTCGTGGCCGTGTCCAACACCGCCGAGTTTGCCGATGTCGAGCTCGCTGTCGAGGCCGACTCCGCTGTCGCTGCCGGTGATGCCATCGTCAAGGTCGTCCGCAAGTAAGCTGCGGCATCCAAAGGATGTGCAAGGGTGGTCGGGTTATCCGGCCACCTTTTTTATTGCACCGCGGGGAAGCGTTTTATTGCACGTTGGGCGGGCTTACAAACCGTTCGGATGCTAAAACGAACCGACCGCGCCTTCGCGCTGCCGAGGGTGTTCATAAGTGGATAGTATGGGCTTACTTATTACAACGTGCGCCGCGTTCGGGAAGCGCGGTGCCGCTCATTGGGAGGAACAACATGAAAAAGAAGCTGCTGCTTGCGCCCCTCATGGCCGTCTTGGTTGCATGCGTGGTCGTGCTTTCCGGTTGCGGAGGTCCTTCGGTTGAGGAGCTCATCACCGAGGATCTTACGACGCAGTTTGACGAGGTCAAGAACGGTGGCGACGACTTCCTCTCTGGTCTGGAGGAGGCTTCGGGCGACGAGTTCGAGCAGCTGGGTATCGATCCCAAGGAGTATGCCAAGACCTATCTCGAGGGCTTTGACTACAAGATCGGCGACGTGACGGTCGACGAGGACAAGGGCGTCGCGACCGCCGAGGTCTCTATCACCTGCAAGTCTATGAACAAGATCGTCGAGGACTTCTCCACCCAGTATCAGGAGAAGGTCGCTGCGCTTGAAACGGTTCCTTCCGATGACGAGCTGTACAAGATGGCCGGTCAGGTTATGGTCGATGTGACCAAGGCCACCGAGCCCAGGAAGACCACGGTTATCTTCAAGTACACCTGCAACGACGACGGCGAGTGGTCTGCCGACGACTCCGTCAACTCCGAGATGATGGATGCAATGCTGAGCTAGTTCGTTGCGGCGTTTTACCAAACGCCGCAACTGCTCGACGCTGCGCGGGCACCAGAGCGACAACTTGTCATTCAAAGAGGGCGGCATGACCAGAAGGTCTATGCCGCTTTGTTTTTTCAAGACTTTAGTCCGCTGGCCGCGCAGCGGCCAGCTTCAACCCACCCGCTACGCGGGTGGAGACAAACGGCTTTACAAAGCCACCCCTCCGGCCGATATTGACGATTGTTCAGGCCGTCAAGAATTCGAGTCGAAGGGGTGGTCGCC
>USHA01000060.1 GCA_900554325.1 uncultured Collinsella sp. | reverse complement strand
GTCCATCTCGCGGCCGATCTTGCGGTGGTCGCGCTTCTTGGCCTCCTCCAGCATGGTGAGGTGCGCCTCGAGCTCGTCCTTGGTGGCGAAGGCGGTGCCGTTGATGCGGGTGAGCATCTTGTTATTGGCGTCGTTCTTCCAATAGGCGCCGGACACGCCGGTGAGCTTGAACGCCTTGAGGGCCTTGGTGTAGGTGAGGTGCGGGCCGACGCACATGTCGATGTAATCGCCCTGCTGGTAGAAGGTGATACGGGCATCGTCTGCAAGGTCGCCGATGTGCTCGACCTTGTACTTCTCGCCGCGCTCCTCCATGAGGGCGATGGCCTCCTCGCGGGGCAGCTCGAAAACCTGGAACTTGAGGTTCTCCTTAACGATCTTCTTCATCTCGGCCTCGATGGCGGGCAAATCGTCCTCGGAGAGGGTCTTGTCGCCGAGATCGACGTCGTAGTAGAAACCGTTGTCGGTGGCGGGGCCGTAGGCGAAGTCGGCCTCGGGATACAGGCGCTTGATGGCCTGGGCCATGATGTGGGCGGCGGAGTGGCGGATGACGTGCAGGGCCTCGTCGCCCTCGACCTCGGCTACAGAGCCGTCGTTGAACAGAGCCTTCATATGAGTACCTTCCTTATAAGGTGTATTACCTGAATGGCTGTCTAAGTGTACCCGTTTTCATATGGGGATGCGTTTCCAAACGAAGACGTCATGCGCAAGCCGACTTCTCCCCTATTAGCTCCCCCATTTGAAAGCGCACCCGCCATCGGGATGCGATGACGGGTGCGGATCGGCGCGCGGCAAGAGACCCCATGCGCTACATGGGGCGCAGACGCGCCTATTGGATGTGAGTACGGCAGTACGGGCAAACTTTCCAATGAGCCTCGAGCGGCTTCTTGCAGGTGGGGCATACGTTGCGAACCTGCGTGTTGCAGACGGGGCACACGATAAAGTCCTTCTCGATGGTGGTACCGCAATTGGGGCAGTTGCCGTACTGGGCAAGCTGACGCTCGCGAAGAGCCATCTCGAGCTCCTGCTCCTCGCGATCGGAGGCGTACATGCTGGGACGCATGACCAGGTAGGCGATCAGACCGACAAACGGAATGAGGGCAAGCAGGCCCCACGCCCAAAATGCCTGAACACCGCGACGTTTGGCGTCGATGAAGACGTAAGCGACGGAAAGCAGGTAAAGGGCGACGACGAACGCGATGAAAACATAGACGACCATCATCAATTGAGGCGACATAAGCTCCTCGATGTACTTGGACATGCGGACATACCTTTCAGCCGGTTGCGCACGGCGCAAAGCTGGTCACAATCGTTCGGTATTGTATACCCATGCTCAGTTTCATGCACCCTTCGGATAACGCCGCGTAACGTCTCGCACGTTAATGACATAGCGAACGAGCCGGAACACCAACGTAACGTTGATTGCCCGAATACAATGGCAACCCCATATGCGGCGCTCTCAATACCTCGCCCTTCTTTAATCCCGCAAATGCACCTCGAGAGTTAACTCTCGAAGAGAAATAGACGTCAGCTCAGTGAAATTCGGCTCCGAAAGTTAACTCTCGGAGCCGAATGCCCTCACCGCCCATTGTGACCACCAAGAAGTGGCACACCTTTGAGGAAAGAGGCCCTACGCGGCAACGCCAAGGCACAACGAGCCAGCCTTGACAGTACGTATCGAAGACATACAGCGTCAACGCCCCAGAAACAGCAAGGTGCCTAGCTCAAATCCTCGCCGTTAGTCGCAATGACGCGCTTATACCAATAGAAACTGTCTTTACGAAAACGATCGAATGTGCCGTTTCCTTCATCATCCGCATCAACGTAAATAAACCCGTATCGCTTTTTCATCTCACCTGTCGACATGCTCACAAGATCGATGCAACCCCACGGCGTATAGCCAATAAGGTCCACGCCATCATCAACAGCTTTCCTCATCTCCTCAATGTGACGACGAAGATAGTCAATGCGATATTGATCGTGAATCGACCCATCAGCCTCAAAGACATCAACAGCGCCAAGACCGTTTTCCGTGATCATTACGGGAACTCGATACCGGTCGTACACCTTATTCAACGTATAGCGCAAGCCAACCGGATCAATGAGCCAATCCCAATCCGTAAGCTCCAGGTACGGGTTGCGGACACCTCCCATGATGTTGCCACCCGTCTGATCTCCAAACTCCTCAGCACGCGTTGTCTGACAGATGCTCTGGTAATACGAAAACGTGTAGAAATCGCACGTGCCTGCTTTGAGATCCGCGCGCTCCTTGTCAGTGAGTTCGAGCTCGATACCGTGCCTGCGGAAATAAGTCCAGGCATAGTACGGGTACTCGCCCCGCAACATCACGTCAGAGCACATGCAATTGCGATAGAGATCGTCCATCTGGACGAGAAGCTGGTCCTCTGGACAACACGTGCGCGGATACTGCGTGATGTGGCAAATCATCGTGCCAAAACTGAAATCACGGTTAATATCTCGACCCATCTTCACCGCTCGGGCGGAGGCAATAAGGATGTTGTTGAGAGCATTCATGCGTTCATTTGGATAATCTGGCTGCTCAGTGAAAGATTCCGTCCCATCATGATAGATACCGCCCTGACCGAATGCGCTCATCGGGAGCAGCATGTCATTGACTTCATTGAACGGAAGCCAGTACTTTACCAGCCCTCGATATCGAGAAAAAACGGCCGAGCAATAACGTACGTAAAACTCTATTACCCGCTTATTTCTCCACCCTCCATATTTTTTCACAAGGTTAAGCGGCATTTCGCTGTGCGAAAGCGTTACCACCGGCTCAATATCATGTTCGCGAAGCGCGCTGAGCAAACGTTCATAGTGGTCAAGACCAGCTTCATTTGGCTCGGCATCGTCACCATGTGGAAAGATGCGACTCCAATCGATCGAAAATCTATAAGCCTTGAACCCCATTTCCGTAAATAGCTCTATATCTTCCTCAAAACGACGGTAGCAGTCCGATCCCCATTCCGAAGGAAATGCATAAGCCGGATCTCTGTCAAGACAAATCCGACGCGGGCTGTGATGAGAGCCGCTAGATACGACATCCGAGACGCTCAGGCCCTTTCCATCGAGATCAAAGGAGCCCTCACACTGACTCGCAGATGTTGCACCACCCCACAAAAAACCTTCTTTGAATCCCATCAGATTACTCCTCATCCGTAAAATTCAAGACGCGCATAGAAATAACCGCGACGACCATCGAGAGGCATACGCCAATCATGTAGTACGGGAATGTCTCGGTCATCGCCAGAGGAAGCGTGCCAAATGGGACAAATCCAAATGAAAGATATTGCACGGTAAATAAGCCCATCACAACGCCACCGGCGGCACCGCCAATAATCGTTGCAATCATCGCCTTGCGATACTTCGCAATGAGTCCAAAGAAAACCGGCTCAGTCACGCCAATCAGAGCGGTGACACCAGTGGAGGAGCCAATCGACTTGATGTTTTTGTTCTTTGCAGTAAAGAAGATATACAATGCGCAAGCTGCCATAGCGGCATTAGAAGCAGCCGTGCAGGGATAGATGAAGTCGTATCCGAGCGTAGCCAGATTCTGCACGGTAATGGGAGACATTGCGACTTGCATACCAGTCGCAAGCATGAAGGGGTAGACGGCAGCACAAATTGCACCGCCGACGGGGCCGAGCGAAGTGTAGAGCCAAAGTATTCCCTCAGCGACAAAGGTCCCCAAGAAATTGCCCGCAGGCGCAAGGAGCGAGAAGCCAATAATTGCTGCGACCAAAAACGTTACGAACGGGGTAACGATGATGTCCAGCATTGCCGGGACCACCTTCTTGCAAGCACGCTCAATCCATGAGGCAACATACACGGTCAAAATTGCAGGAACGACCGTAGAGGAGTAATTCGCGAACGTGATAGGTATAACCCCAAACAGCTCAATGGTCTCGCCGGACATTCCGGTAAACGTAGGATGAATAAGAACTGCGCCAAGCGCCGCTGCCACATAAGGGTTGCACTTAAATCTCTTTCCAGCCGAAAATGCGATCAGTACCGGCATGAAATAGAAAGCGGTATTTGCGCAGGTGTAAAAGAAATTATATTCAACCGAATCAGCGCTAATCCAACCAAATGTCTGGATGGAGTACAAAACTCCCTGGAGCAGGCCACAAGAAACTATTGCTGGAATAAACGGGGCAAAAATGCCTGATAGCGTATCGAAAAAAAGATCGAACATATGCCTCGGCGAAAAATCGCGCTTGCCAGTGAGATTCGAGTCGAGATTCTCGTCGATTGCGTCCTCGCGCGCCAGGCCGCTGCGATCGCAAATCGCAGCATAGACCTCGCCGACCTGCTGGCCGACAATAATTTGAAGCTGGTCGCCCGACCACTGAGTGCCAATTACACCCGAAAGGCCATCAAGCTCGCCCTTATTCGCCAGACCCTTATCCTTAAGGTTGAAACGCAACCGCGTAACACAGTGAGTAAAGTAGCTGATGTTGTCCTTGCCACCCACCAAATCGATAACTCGATTGGCGAGCTCGTCGTACTTTTTCGAACCCATTCCAAGCTCCCTTGTTCGAAACCTGGGGACAGGCAGCCTTACCGTCCCGTCCCCTTAATGCAAATCCTGCTTACATGGATCACGAGATACAAACGCTCCTCATCAGTCAGATCGGCACCCCATGCATCGTGAATGTGGTCGCAAATCTTCCGAACGCATACGACCCCCTCGGGAAATTGGTCGTCCACGCCCTGATATCCACTGAGACCCTCAGCGGGCAGCACCTCGTCACTATGAATTCGAGCAAAGAGGTAATGGAGATGTGTCGCATAGCGAGAGAACGCAAACGAAGCTCGATCGACTGTTACGCCAAAGTGGTTCTCAACAATCTCAGTAATGTCCTCGAGCATGTCTTCATCTTGACGCGCCCTCGTCAGCTCCTCCTCGGTCGCAGCAGATGCGCGTGCGTTAACCAAGCTCATTGCTATACCACTCGCTTCATCATCGCGAAGTGTCACGCCGAACTCACGACATATCCTACGAACCAGCTGACGGCCCAACCGAAATTCGTCTGGATAGCTCTGCTCAACGTCATAGGCGAGTGGCATCCGAACCTGGATACCCTGCTCCGCGCGTCTAATGGCAAACGCTATGTGGTCCGCAAGAGTGAACGTGAGATTGGGGCTCAGCTGATATGGAAGCTGTCCACGAACCCTATCGACCGCAGATGCCGCAAAAGCAAGAACCTCTTGGGGAATATCCTTGACTCCCTCAAGTTGACGTTCATCTACGCAGTAATAGGTATGAGTCACCTTCGAAAGCTCAACCTCATGCGGCATCTTACCGTAGCCAATCCCCTTTCCCATGGCGATGCACTCTTGCCCTGCGCTATCTACGCACACGGCAATATTGTTGTTGATGCTGCGAATGGCTTGCATACCGGCCTCCCCTCAATTCCCTCCCGTGCATATGAACGGACTCATTCCTACGTACGCTCAAAATGAAAAACTCTCCGAAGCAACCGCCCCGCGCACTTGCGCGGCTCAAACGGTGTATGCCTCGAAGAGTAACATCCCGGCTTCATATGCAACTGTAAGCAGGTGCTCGGTGCAGGCCCAAACAGGTAACCTCTCGAACGATTACGAGTATAGAACGACCTCCTTAAAACATGGGGCCACACCCGACAAACGGTTTGTATCGCTCCGCCAGTGGATTCAAGACAGCCGCCAAATGCACGAAGTGTTTAGACGAGGGGCCTGAAGCGAGTTCCGCCTCGAGAGTTAACTTTCGAGGCGACCCTGCGCCAAAATGGCGTCAATATTGCTTCGAGGGTTAACTCTCGAAGCGCCAAACGACCAGGATTAGCCGGACCGGCCACGATCGGCCCATGCGCCCGCTCGCACTAGATGACACCCAAGCGCGCCAAAACGAACACATATCAAGCATCACCTGTCAATCGACGGCCAGAGCCCTCAACAGATCGAAAAAGCGAATCTGACTTTTTTACTAGCTCTCGCCCGGCAAAAGCCTACGCTAACTGCATGAAAGCATTTCTTGTAGACATATCGGCATTTCAACTCTGGTTTGGCGATCAAGGAGTCGTTCGCACGGGCGCCTCACTTGCCCGTGTCGATGACTTCGCATTCGCCACCTCTGACAGGGCGGATTCACCGCTCAATCAAATAAAGCAACTCGGACTTTGCGGCCAGCTCCACGTTGCCGTGCCAAGTCATTCGATGAGACATCATCAGTCAGGCATAACGGCGCACGTTTTACACTCGCCTGCGCCATATTCCTTTGTGCGACTCAGCAAGGACGTATACGTCGAGTCGCCTGGAGCTACAGCAATCCGAATGGCCGCTCGGCTAAAACAGGGGGAGCTTGCTGTCATGCTCAATCAGCTCTTGAGTGGCTACCGCATAAGCAATGGCGTGATTGTAAGGGCTCGACCCCTGACAACGAAAACCCAGCTCGTAAATCGACTTACCGCATCCAAAGGCGAACGCGGGGTTAAAATTGTAAGGAGTGCCCTTGCATACGCAGTTCCTGACACGGCTTCTCCTGCAGAGGCGCAAGTCGCTGCCCTTCTCACCCTTCCTGCAAAATGGGGTGGCAAAGGCCTCCCCCTACCCGAGGCCAATGCCGCAATACCCCTTCATGACCCCTTAGCAATAAGCGAACAAGGCAAAGAGGGATGCAGAAAAACGACTCTACGATATGCGGACTTCCTCTGGAGGACCTGGAACCTCATCCTTGAATACGACAGCGATGCATTTCATGCATCGAAAGATAGACTGGGTTTAGATAGCGCGCGTCGAGCAGAGCTTCAAAGGGAGGGCTTTTCCGTAATCACGCTCACCAATCACCAGCTATCCTCTGTTGAGGATTTTTCCGTCGTCACAGATGCCCTCCTTGCAAAGATGAACAGAGCGGATAGGACCGCACGCATTGAACACTATGGAAACATCGAAAAAGCTCTACGCAAACAAGTCTTCTCCTTTGACCCAAACCGAATCGGAATGGGATGACAGGCCTGTTCATCCACTGATGCCAATTTTGCCGCACCGATTGCAAGCATCTGCGAACCGTACGGCCCATCCCCCAACCATCGAGTCCACCACAAAATCGCTTCGAAAGTTAACTCTCGAAGCGATGTTCGGCGCAAACGACGCCAAAACTGCGGCGAAAGTTAACTCTCGCGCTTCAAAAGTGAAGGCTGGAGCAGAAGCGTCGTCCGATCACACACCGCAGTCATCCCATAATTGCCATGCAATCCTCACCTGCAGCCCAACCCACCGCAATCGCGTCCCCCAAAGCTCTGCCCTGCACCGTTGGCGGGGTGTTCGGAGCGTTCGACCGATTGGATGTGGCAAAGAAAAGCGACAGGCGTAGCATTGCTGTTGACGCTTTGTCTACAACGCCGGCCACGCATCGTCGCAAACAACCGTAATCGACCGAGCGCCGGCACGTGATAGGAGTAGGCACCATGGCAGAGAGCTTTGACATTGCCATCGTGGGCGCGGGCATCACCGGCTGCGCCATCGCACGGCAACTCGCACGCTATGAAAACTCGATCTGTGTCATAGAGGCAGGAAACGACGTCGCCCTCGGCGCATCAAAAGCCAATGGCGGACTTGTTCATGCTGGATATGACCCCGCACCAGGAACGGTAAAGGCACAGGTAAACGCACGTGGCTGCGAACTCTACTCGCAGTGGTCCAGCGAGCTGGGCTTCCTCTTTAACCGCACCGGCTCCATGGTCCTGGGTTTTTCCGCCGATGATCACGCCGCACTCGAGCGCCTCGTGCAAAACGGTCGCGCCAACGGCGTCCCCAAGCTCGAGATCGTAGGCCCCGAGCGTATTCGCCATCTGGAGCCGCGCGCTAACGAGCAGGCAACGTGCGCCCTCTGGTGCCCGTCAACCGGATACGTCGATCCATTCGACGTCGCAATCGCATGCGCGGAAAACGCCACGGCAAACGGCGTGACTTTCCTACGCGAGGCCCCCGTACAGGCCATCGACACGCTTTTGGGCAACGCCCCCTTACCCGTAGGGTCGCGCCGCCTGTCCGACCAACCCGAACGCTTTGCCATTCACACGCCCAAGGGAACCGTGCGCTGTCGCATCCTCATCAACGCCGCGGGCAACGGAGCCGCCTTGATCTCGCACATGGCGGGAGCCGAGGAATTCAAGCTCGTGTGGCGCCAGGGCAACATCGCCGTGCTCGACAAGGAGCCGCGGGCCCTCATGCCCCTCTACCCCGTGCCTACGCCCATCTCGAAGGGCGTCATCGTCACGGGAACCGTGCACGGTAACACCGTCATCACCGCGACGGCGGCGTTGCGCGAGCCCGGCGACCGCGACACCTACGCGGCAGATGTCGAGACGCTGCTCAACGGAGCCCGCAAGCTCGTGCCCGACCTTGATACCCGACGAGTCGTGCGCACGTTCGCAGGTGGCCGTGCGGTCATCGAGGGTCTGAACGATTTCATGATCGGCCCCTCCGTCGTCCTTCCCGGTATGTTCCATGCCGCGGGCATTCAATCCCCCGGCGTCGCCAGCGCGCCGGCCATCGCGGAGCGCATGGATTGCGTCCTGCATGACACGGGCCTTGACCTTGAGAAACGCCCGGATTGGAACCCCATGCGCCGCGCACCCGAGGATTTTGACCGGTCGAGCCCTCAACACCAAGCGGAGCTTATCGAGCACGACCCCGCATGGGGGCGCATCGTTTGCCGATGCGAAACCGTCCCCGAAGCGGAAATCGTGCGAGCTATCCACCGCTCACCCGGAGCTGTCTCGGTGGAAGGCGTCAAACGCCGGTGCCGTGCAGGAATGGGCAGGTGCCAAAGCGGTTTTTGCCAAAGCCGCGTGGTCCACATCCTCGCACGAGAACTCGGATGCGAACCGAGCGCCGTGCCTCTGGAGGACCGCGGCTCATGGATTGTCGACGGCACACTCAAGGAGGGCCGATAGATGGGAAGCATCCCAGCGCGCGACTTTGACGTCGCTGTCATCGGAGGAGGCCCCGCAGGCATGGGAGCCGCACTCGCGGCGCACAAGGCGGGAGCCAACGTCGTCATCATCGAGCGCAATGATCATCTCGGCGGCATCTTGCGCCAATGCATCCATCCCGGTTTTGGACTCACGCACTTCAAAGAGGAGCTCACCGGGCCCGAATATGCACAGCGCTTTATCGACCAAGTCGCTCAAACGGATATCGAGGTCATGCTCGGCAGCATGGTGCTATCGATTGATGGAACCTCCGAGGAGCCAATGCCTGGGACATCCGGCTGCGAGGCGCCCACACGCAGTAGCCGAAACCCCCGCGAGGGCGATACCCGCGCGGGGAAGCCGAGGTGCAGTGTGGACGCCCACGGGGCAACCGCGCTAAACGTGACCCACGCAGAGGCCGATGCAAGCGAACTCATGCGCACCACCGGGCACACCGTCCGCGTCATGGCCGAATCGGGTATGGTCGACGTGCACTGCCGCTCCGTGGTGCTTGCCATGGGTTGCCGCGAACGCACGCGCTCGGAAATCAAGATTCCCGGTAGCCGCCCGGCGGGCGTGTTCACCGCGGGCCTCGCCCAGCGTTACATCAACATCGAGAACCTGCGGCCCGGGCATCGCGTGGTCATTTTGGGATCGGGCGACATCGGCCTCATCATGGCACGCCGATGCGCGCTCGAGGGCATCGAGGTCGAAGGCGTCTACGAGCTTATGCCCTACGCCAACGGCTTGCACCGCAACGTCAAAAACTGCCTCGAGGACTTCGATATACCCCTGCACCTCTCCACCACCGTCACGCGCGTCATCGGGCGCAACCGCGTGGAGGGCGTCGAAGTGACGCACGTCGATGAGAACCTCGCCCCTATCCCGGGCACGGAGCGCATCGTCGCATGCGATACGCTACTGCTCTCGGTGGGCCTCATTCCCGAAAATGAGATCGCCTGTGCCGCAGGCGTTGAGCTCGACCCGCGTACCCGCGGCGCACGCGTGGACCAGGACCTGCAGACGAACGTCCCGGGCATCTTCTCCTGCGGAAACGTCCTGCATGTCCACGACCTTGCGGACAATGTGACCGCCGAAGCGGAACGCGCGGGAGCCGCCGCCGCAGCTTGGGCGGCAGCATGCACCGAAACGCAGGGCACGAACACGGACACAGAGCCCTGTGCGGTTCGTGTGGAACAGGCGGACCGGCGCGCATCGACCGATTCCGCGCCCATAGAAGAACAGTCTCGCACGGCAAACGAGAGGGCGACCACGCCGACCAAGCACGACGAGTTCCGTTCACCATTGACTGTTGAGGCTGCGGGGATGGCGGGCTACGTTGTTCCAGCTCGCATCTCCGCATGCGCCAACACCAAGCTGTTCTTCCGCGTCAAACGCCCCGTTGGCACCGCGCGTATTGTGATTTCCAGCGGAGACGAGGTTCTTTTTGCGGGAAAGCCCCGCTCGTTCAAGCCAAGCATTATGGAATCGGTGCCCCTCACGCGGCGAATGATCGAGCGAGCCGCGGGCAACATCACTCTTTCCGTCGACCCCGTCGAGGAGGTGTAGAACATGGAAAAGAGGACTGGCATAACGAGCGAAGAGACGGCTGATATGACGAGCGCAAACAACACGGCGGGTGCGTGCAAACAGGCTTACGAGGAGCATACACAAGGCGCATGTGCAAGCGGCGTTAACGCCGATGGTGCAGCAACTGACATTAACCCCGATGGAGCCGAAACCGACACGACTACTACCGCGAGCACGACGCGCCATTTCCACTGCACCACCTGCCCCTCAGAATGTGCCCTCACCATAGATACGAGCATCGATGAAAACGGGGTTGAACACGTTCTCTCTGTCCAGGGCAACCGTTGCGCAAGAGGGCGCAAGTTTGCCGAGCAAGAAATTATCCGACCCATGCGTATTCTCGCGACGACCATCGTGGTCCGCGAAGGCGATGAAAAGCTGCTTCCCGTGCGAACCGCGCGCCCCATTCCCCGAGACCTTCACCTGCGCGCCATGCGAGATATTCGCCATGCGAGCATCACCGCACCTGTGCGCATGGGAGACGTTGTGATGAGCGATCTTTTGGGTACGGGCGTCGACCTTGTGGCCAGCATGAACGTTGACGCGCAGAAGCTTGCCAGCTGTTGAGGATATGAACGATCGGAAGATATGAACTGCCTGGAGTGAAGGCCGACCCGGGCTGAAGGTCTGCCCGAGGATATGAACGACCTGAAGTAAAGCTCGGCCCGAGGATATGAACGACCTGGAGTAAAGCTCGGCCTGAGGATATGAACGACCTTGCGTAAAGCTCGGTCTGAGGGCATGAACGACCCGGAGTAACGGTCAGCCTAATGATATGAGTGACGTGAGGATGCGGGCGATCTGAGGATATGAACGGTGCAAGGATATGAGTGATTTCCTTGGCGCAACTGGAGGATATGAACGAATCGTTCATATCATCCATTCTTGTTATAGGTATTTACCTGCGGAAATAGTGCCGAGAAGAATCACTCTCAACATGGAGTCATTCATATCCTAAAACCGTTCATATCCTCAAATATCGCTTGCGCGCACGAACCCCATCACCCAGAACACCGTCTTCGCATATGCGAAAACCTTGAAGCTCAACTTTAAGGTGAGACTTGTACTATACTGAATGCCGTCAGCAACCTAAGGCGGTTTTACATGGCTCTCGATACGCATCGGCACAAACGCGCGCGCACGGCGCGCCTTGCATGCACCATCGGTCTGACGGGCGCACTTGTGATGTCCGGCGCCACACAGGCGCTCACCCTCTCCCCCACCCCCGCGTACGCCGCGTCCTCCGAGACGCTCGCCGAGCTCAATCGTCTGCAAGGGCAGCTATCGAGCGCCTCATCCACCTACAGCGAGGCGACCTCGAACGCCGCCGAACTCAACGCACAGGTTGCCGAAATCGCGGACGAGATCCTTCACATCGAGCAGGACCTGCTCCCCGCGCGCCAACAACGCGCGGCGGACGCAGCGAGTGACCTGTATAAGACACACTCCTCAAACGGAGGCACCATCAGCCTGCTGTTGAATGCCGAGTCATTTGCCGACTTCATCAACCTTTCAAAATACCTGGGGACCGTTCAGGACGCAAACGTCTTTGCCCTCAATGAGCTCAACAAGCTCGAGGATGAGCTGAACGGCAAACTTGACGAATTGGGACGAGCCAAGGACCAGGCGGATGCCGAACTCGCACGCGCTTCCGAAGCGTATGCGCAAGCGCAAAGCGCCGCCGCAAAAGTGCAGGCAAAAGCGAATGCGGAGGACGCCGCCGAGGCGGAGATCGCCCGCAAGGCCGCCGAGCAGGCAGCGCAACTCCAAGCCCAGCAAGACGCTCAACAGAATGCCGCCAACCCCAACGGCGAGTCCACAACTCAGCCTGAGAACGGCGGGTCCGGCAATGGATCGCAAAGCGAGCAGAACGGCGGAACCAATACCCAGGGCAACGGGTCCGGCAATTCGAACAACTCTAACGGTTCGGGTGACAGCGGGAACTCGGGCTCGTCCAACTCGGGCTCATCCGAGTCGACCGGAGGCTGGCTGACGGGCGTCGCATCCTACTACGGCATCGGCGACGGGTTTATGGGCGGAACCACCGCCAGCGGCGAGAAGGTCACCGAGACCTCGATGGGCATCGCCATGCTCAACGTGCCCCTTGGCACGCGCGTCGAGATTCGTTACGGGGGACGCTCGGTCATCGCCTATGTGAACGACCGTGGACCCTATGCGCACGGCCGCGTGATCGACATGCAGCCAGCCGTCGCACGCGCCCTGAATTTTGTGAGCGTCGGCGTGGGTACGGTCCAATACCGTTTCCTGTAAGGGAAGCCGGGCATCAATCAACGACATGCGCGGTCCGGCCACAGGCAAACCAGCAACGCGTACAGTTCGGCCGCACGCAAACCAACGGTGCACGCAATCCGGGACCACGCA
>USHA01000059.1 GCA_900554325.1 uncultured Collinsella sp. | reverse complement strand
CCGAATGCTCGCCATCGAAATTTATCGATGGCCTATTTCAGACTGTAATGGGGAGCTCCCCGTTTTGGTGCGCTAGGCAGCCCGATACACCAACCCATACTGCCCGCCTTTTCGGTTTGCATAATTCCCGGTACAGATTGCATATATTTACTGGATACCGCCGCGTTCTCCTGAGGTACCCCATCCTGGCCCGTGCAAAAAACGGAGTATTCTGCAACGTGACCGCGCCAGCACCGCCGCGGGTGGGCAAAACTGTAGGGCGCCGTATCATTTTAAGTCCCGACATGGCGAGAATGACGCGCCCCTGCTCCGGAAAACGGCGAAATCTGACTCGGAACGCTCGCTAGGGATATCCGAAGGCCACCGTTGGCGACGTCGAATCATATGCAGACAACTCGAACTGCAGAATACTCCAAAAAATGCACGGCGCACCCCATAGGACCCATTGCTGCATGGCGGAAAATAGGTCCTCAGCATCCCCCAGATGCATTCCCGAGAACATCACGTTTGAATTAGCGATGGACACGGCAAACAAAAGGGCCCGAGCGTTATTTGCTCGGGCCCTTAGCTTGTCTCACGCTAGCGCGCGATGCGCATCTTACTTGCGCTTGCCGCCGCCGTCGCCGGGGCGACGGGAGCTGCCACCGCGCTTGCCGCCACGGCTGTTGCCGTAGCTGCCACGGTTATCGCGACCGCCGGCACGGCCGCCACGGGAGCCGGCCTGGTTGCCGCCACGACCACCACGATAGCCGCCGCGCCGCTCTTCGCGGGTATCGTCGTAGTTGCGCCAGTCATCGCGACGATCACGGCTGGCACGCGGGTCACGACGATCGCGCGACTCGTTAGAACGACCAGCGCCGCCGCGGCCGCCATTGCCGCGAGCACCCTCGCGACGCTCGCCGCCGCGGCTACCGCGCTCTTCAAAGCGCTTGCCGCCACGGGACTCACCGCCACGGGCACCTCGCTCACCGCGACCCTCGCCGCCGCGACGCTCATCACGGCCACCGCGCTCGTCATCACGACCGGAACGACGGCGGTCGCCCGCACCGCGCTTGCCACCGCGCGAACCGCGGCCCTCGTCCTCGCGCTCGACACGACGACGGCCGCCACGGTCCTCGTCCTCACGACGACGGCGGTGTGCCTCGCCCTGGAACTGCTTGGCACGACGCTCGGCACGGTTGCCGCGCGCAGGCTGCTCAGCGGCACCAGCACCAGCGCGCTCCTCGGCAGCCACCTCGCGAGCCACGCTCTCCACAGCCTCGTCCACGCGAGCCTGAACGCCCTCGCGCACGCGGGTCTTGCCACCGCGCTTGGGACGGCTCGGACGCTCGCCATCGCCACGGCGCTCGTCGCGACCGCGGTTGGAACGACCGGCCACATCGCCGTAATCGTCGCCGTTGCGCTTGCCGTCGCGACGCGCCTGCTCAAGCTTCTTCTTGCTCTTGGACTTGCCGCGCTTGGTCTTCTTCTTCACCTTAAAGGCCGCAGGGTCGCGCTCGGGATCAACCGCGGGCGGGTTGGGACCCACGTGCAGGTCGCCGGCCTCGTAGATGTCGGCGGTCTTGTCCATGAGCTTCTCGATCTCGTAGAACTCATCGACATCCTGCTCGGTCACAAACGTGATGGCCCAGCCCAGCTCGCCGGCACGGCCCGTACGGCCAATACGGTGGATGTAGTCGGTCGGCTCGGCCGGCACGTCAAAGTTCACGACGTAGCGCACGTCGCTGATGTCGATGCCGCGGGCGAGCACGTCGGTCGCCACCAGCACGTCGACGGTGCCGTCGCGGAAGGCCGAAAGCGCGCGCTCGCGCTGCGCCTGGCTGCGGTTGCCGTGAATCGCGGCGGCCTTGATGCCCTTACGCTCCAGACGACGGCAGCAGCTGTCGGCGCGGTGCTTGGTGCGCATAAAGACGATAGTGCGCTCCGGGCCCTCCTTTTTGAGGAACTCGGGCAGCAGGTTGTTCTTGGCCTCGATGGACACCGGGAACACAAACTGGTCGACGGTGTCGGCGGTCGACGTGGCAGGCGCGATCTCCACGCGGGCCGGGTCGCTCACCAGGTCGGTGATCTCGCCCACGGCCTCCTCGTCGAGCGTGGCCGAGAACAGCAGCGTCTGGCGCTCGGCCGGCGTCTCGCGCACAATACGGCGAACGGCGGGCAAAAAGCCCATGTCGAGCATGCGGTCGGCCTCGTCCAGCACCAGCACCTTGACCTCGTTCAGGTGGCAGGCGCCCTGTTCGATCAGGTCGACCAGACGGCCCGGCGTGGCGACCAGGATATCGCAGCCGTACTTGAGTGCCGCGGTCTGCGGCTTGTAGCTCACGCCACCCACGACGGTCACGGCGACATGGCCGGTGACGTCGGCGATCTTGCTCGCGACCTCGTCGATTTGCTGGGCAAGCTCGCGCGTGGGGGTGATGACGAGCATCACGGGGCCGCGGCCGTTGCCCTCGGGCTTCTTGGCACCGCGACGGCGGTTGCGGCCGCCGCGCTCGCGCACAGGCTTGGGCGGAGCGATGTGCTCCAGATTGTTCATGGTCGGCAGCAAAAAGGCGGCCGTCTTGCCGGTGCCGGTCTGGGCGGCGGCAAGCAGGTCGCGGCCCTCGAGCACCACGGGGATGGAGCCGGCCTGAACGGGCGTGGGCGCCGTGTAGCCCAGGTTCTCGATAGCACGGAGCATCTCGTCGGAGAGGCCCAGCTCGTCAAAGGCGGGCAGGCTCTCGGTAGCGGACTCGACGGCCTGGGCAGCATTTGCCTCGTCGGCGGCATCGAAGGCGGCCTGGGTCATGGCCTCGCGGGTCTCGTCCAGAATCTCGGCGTCGGTGACGTCGGATACAGAATTACGCATATGTTGTTGTTCCTTATCTGCACGCGCTATGGGCACGGCATGCGGCCGCGCTGGCGTGCTTGGTAGTGCGCTAATACATACAAAAACGGGTGCGCACAGAGAGGACGTTGCTCAGCACGCTGGCGATCGCTTTGGCAACCCTATCACGCGCCGTCCAGACGCAGCAGCTCTAAGCGATGGAGCAGATTCGCCGCCGGTTAGTATACCCGCACTCCGTATGCCCCCACGTAAACCACAGATGACGGGGCGGGTCTGGGCCGATTGTCTCAATCTGCAACAGCTACCGAGCAAAATCGGTCCTAATTGTTATAGATCAAGACAGAGGGGGATTTCCGTCCAGTCCAAACCAAATCTCTCAGTCTTCCTGCAATTTCGAACATGTGGCCTATAATGTTGCTTTGGTTACGCTATATATTGCGCAGCCATTTAATACGTCGCCCACCGGGGGCCATTAATTCCTATCGCCATATTGGCTAGGAAGCAATCAGAGGAGGTATCCGTGGCAGCAGAGACGCCTTGCTCGGTCCTCTATAACGATATTCGCTCGTTCGGCGGTCTTAAACATCTCGAGATCGCCCGAATGCTCATCAATGGAAACTCTTATCTCGGCAGTACCCTGCTCGAGAAATGCTCTTCCAACCGCTCGTATCTCACCCGTTACATCGTCCACCGCGAGCCCGATCAGTGTGCGCCAGGTATCTACAATGACCTTACCGTCTCCACGCTTAACCTTGCCGCCGCCATCGGCAACAAGCTCGGCGGAGGCGATCGCGCCTATCAGGAAATATCCGAGCATTACAGCGGCTCGGCGGCACAAGGCATGATGTCGATTCTCGCCGATTATGACCTCGACGACCGCCTCTACGCCAATGCCCTGGGGCGTATCAGCAGCTCCGACGACCACAGCCCCCGCGAAAAGAGCACGCTCTTCTTGATGCTCTTTGTGGCAACGGGCGCACTTGCCGATCCCGTTCAAGGCGTGGCCACCGTCGAGCGCTTTTGCGACAGCAAG
The DNA here is from genome assembly GCA_900554325.1 of uncultured Collinsella sp. Lineage (GTDB taxonomy): Bacteria > Actinomycetota > Coriobacteriia > Coriobacteriales > Coriobacteriaceae > Collinsella. Next base: position 9,195 of record USHA01000059.1, on the reverse strand, counting down.
ACAGGCGGGCACTTTGGAACCACCGAGACAACCGTCGGCCGTGGCTTTGTGAGCGGCCACGAGCTGCCGCGCGCCGTCGCCCCCAATCTCGGCCTCCTCAGAACGCACGCCGGCAATAGCGTTGACATGCAGATTCATCCGCTCACGCGCGACCCGCACGGAACCGTGATTGGTTCTTTGCCCAAAACCTCGCCCAGCATCACCGATGTAGGCGCCGACGCCTCGCGCGAGCATCTTCGTATTTGGCTCGAGGGTGAGCACTGGTACGCCCAGGGCCTTGGATCGACCAACGGCACAGTGCTCGAATCGGGCGCGGGTGACGGCGATACCGTAATCGAGCCGCCCCGCGACCAACGAGAGCCCGGCAAAGTCTATCCCCCAGTGGAAATCGAAAACAGCGACAGGCTCCATCTGGGTCTCTACACGACATTCCTTGTCATTGTGGACTAGCACGGACGGCGATCGGAAGACGGTCGCCGTCCGTCTTTCGTCTTCTACCTTCTGCGTCGTAAACGACAATACTCAGCGGCATACGTGGGCAGTGCGGCTATCATGGTTCTTTACCGATATCCGCACTGCTCACGTATACGTGCGGCAACCCATGCCAGACAAAGGAACGCCATGGATACTACCGATAGCGCCTATGGCGACAAACTCATCCGTCTTGACACGTTCGACACCGCCATGGCGGTCGACCCCAACGCCGAGGACGAGGCCAAGCGTCGGTTTATGACGCTTATTCTCCAGACGGCCCACCGCAACAACGGCAACATCGGGCACGTGCTGCGCGCGACCAACACGAGCGGCGAGGTCTTTGCCGTCAAGCTACTCAAGGACAACGCCATTCTTTCCGGCCAAGCCCCCGACCGTTCCGCCGAGCAATCGGCAGCGCACCTGGCCAACACCGCCGCGCTGTTCGAGGAGTACCGTCATCTGTGTACCGTCTCGCACCTGCGCGGATTTCCACGCGTCTATGGCTACGGATCGTGCGAGGATGACCCGCTCATCCTCATGGAGTGGGTCGAGGGCACCTCACTCAAGCAGGCGCTACCTCTGCTTCCGCACGACGCCTCGGGCGGGCTGACCACCCAGATGGTCGCCGCCGTCGGAAACACCGTGCTTCGTGCGCTCTTGATGACCCAAGGCCTCGTGAATCCGGTCGTCCATCGCGACCTGTCGCCTGCCAATATCATGTTCCGCACCACCAGCCGAACACTCGAGCAGCAGATTGCCGATTGTTCCTTTGACCCCTGCCTCATCGACATGGGCTCCGCGACCATGGCTCTCGGCGACGACACGATCACCCGGCGCGCCGACATCTGGCGCTTTGCCACGCCCGCATACGCCGCGCCCGAGATGCTCACGCAGGATATCGAAGGCATCGCGGCCCTTCGCCGTTCGCCGGCAATCGATGTCTACGCGCTTTCGAGCATTCTGTACCAGCTCTACAGCGGTCGCAAACCGTTTGACTTTGAGTCGACGGACGCCGCTGCAACCGGCTCGTTCTATCTCGTAAAGACCAAGACCAAGCCGGCGCCGCTCGAGCCGCGCTGCGAGGGCGATGAGGCGCTCGTCCAAATCATCATGAAGGGTCTCTCAGTCGAGCAGTGCGATCGTCCCACCGAGCAGCAGATGCTCGAGGTGCTCTCGGCATACCTCACCGATGCCGAATCCGAGGGCCGCGAAGGCACAGGAGACGAGGCCGCGATTGATATCGATTCTGGCACGCACCTTAAGGTCGACGTCGCCGGCGAGCGCGCACGAGAGATCCTGAATCAGGCCCGCCACGATGCCATGACCCGCCGCCGCTTTATTATCGGCGGCGCTATCGCAGCCGTTGCGGGGCTCAGCGTTATCGGGGCGGCAACCCATGGCTTTGGCATCCCCGACTACCTTGACGGCATCCGCGGTTCACTTGACGACTACACCTGGGATCAGCTGCAGGAGATTTCGCTCAAGATTAAGGCCGCCGAGACCCGTAGCGAGGCACGCGAGATTGCCAAGCGTTACCACCTGCTCGACGCTGATGGGCATATCCCCTATCCGTGCACCAAGCGTGTCACGCTCACCAACGGGCTGGAGGTCGGCGCGCAGCTTGTGGGCATCCGTCACGATGAGCTTCTGGACGGTACGGGCAAGGCCGGGCTGACGTTTATGTTCGACGCGGGTATTGCCGAGCGCAACGCTGCAGCTGAACCGCCGAGCGCCGGCTGGGTAGATTGCGAGCTGCGGGAATGGCTCAACGGCGACGGCCTTAAGCTGCTGCCCAACGAGTTGCGCGCACTCATTAAAGGGGTCAAGAAGGTCTCGAACAATGTGGGCGCCGCCAACAGCGCATCGTGCCTGAGCGAGTTGCCCGCAACCCTTTGGCTGCCCGCCATGGTCGAGCTGTGCGGTACACAACCGCCCGATTCGTTTGCCGAGGACTATCACTACCTGGCAGACATCTACAACGGCGAGGGCAAGGAGTATCAGCTCTTCCGCGAGCTCAAGGTGAGCCCGTATTCCACGAACGAGACGATGGTCCGCCAGTGGAAGGGCAAGGACACCTGTTGGTGGGAGCGCACGGTGAGCCCCGACACATCGGAGAGCGAAGGCACACTCTATATGAACCGCGTGGGGCACGACGGCGACGTCTTTACAAACGCAACGCCTGCGGAAAAGCCAAACAAGCTAACCTGTGTGATCCCCGGGTTCTGTATCTAGGCGGCGGGCGTCTTGCCGCGACGGCGGGCGCTCCCCCGGGATTTGTCTCGATCTGTAACAGTTAGAGGTCATATTTGCTGCTAGATGTTACAGATCGAGACGTTAGCTTGCCGAGAACTTCGCCTCATAAATGTGACTCAAGTGTGTCGATATTTCCTTGCCAATGTTGCGCAACAGGAACCCTTTCGGCGGTCGTAACGTACGAATTGTCATAGGTACCCCTTCAACGATTGGGAGAAGAAATGGCAAAGTACGCACCTAAACACTTGGAACCCTCAGGCGGCGCCGAGCCCCGTCATGCATTCGCGGGTCACAAGACCGCGCGACTCGCCGTCACCGCAGCCACCACCATCGCAATGACTGGTTCGTCGTTGCTCGCCCCGTTCTCGGCATTTGCCAACGATGCGAACGACACCACGGCACAGGACGCAATCATGTCCCCGCTCGCCGTCCACGCCGGCGAGGCAGCAGGCTCCGCAGTAAAGACGAATGCCCAGAAAATTGCCGACTTGCAGGCCGCAATCGACGCCGCAAAGGCTGCCGAGGCAGAAGCCAAGTCCGACTACGACACGGCAGTCGCCCCCTATACCAAAAAGCAGACGGCACGTGACAACGCTCAGACCGCTTACGACGCTTCCGTCTCCGACAATTCGCAGGCAGAAGCCGCCGCGCGTGCCGAATACGCTCGCCAGCTCGATGAAAGCGTCAAGGCTGCCGACAGCGCCAGTGCTACGCTGAAGGATGCCCAGAGCAAACTCGACACGGCCAAGACCGACGCCGAGAGCAAGACACAAGCACTCGACTCCGCAAAGCAGGCGGCAGCCGACGCACAGGCCAAGCTTGAGGAAGCCCAGAAGGCAGCCGCCAACGCAACGCCGGAGGAAATCAAGGCCGCCGAGCAGTCTGCCGCAGATGCCCAGAAGGTTCTTGACCAGGTAAAGGCTGCGAAGGCCACTGCCGATTCCGCGCTCGCCGATGCCCAGCAGGCTCAGAGCGCCGCGCAGAGCGCTTACGACGAGGCGGCAGGCACGCTGACTTCCGCCCAGCAGGCAAAGACCGCCGCGGATGGTAAGGCAGCTGACGCGCAGGCAGCGTATGACAGCGCGCAGGCCGATTTGGCCGCCGCAAAGGCAGGCGCCGCTGGGCCGGAGTATGATGCCGCCCAGGCAAAGGTCGATGCTGCCCAAAGCGCACTCGATCAGGCGAAGCAGCAGCAGGCGGCTGCCGAAGCAGGTCTTTCTCAGGCAAATAGTGACGTTGCATCCAAGCAGGACGCCCTCACCGGTGCCGAAAGCGAGCTCGAAGCCAAGAAGCAGACAGTCGCAGCAGCCGAAAATGATGTAACGGCAGCCCAGGCGAAAGCCGATGCGGCGCAATCGGAGTTGACCTCGGCAAAGCAGGTGCATGCTGCCGAGCTGGAGAAGGCAAAGGCCGCTCAGAAACAAGTCGACCAGGCAAAAGCCGAGAAGGAGCAGGCAGACAAGGCGCTCGAAACTGCCAAGGCAAACCAGGCGGCCGCGGATCAAGCCGTTGTCGATGCACAGAAAGCATACGATACGTGCAAGGCAGCAACCGATAAGGCAACGACGGCGGAGGCGCAGAGCGTCATCGGCTTCTACCAGTTCATCGGTGCCAACGACGCTGCAAACATCATCTATAAGCAAAGCGACATAAACCCGACGACCATCGGCGATAAAAAGGATGGAACGTCACTCGACAATACCAAGCTTTCATTTGGCAAACTGCGCGAGATTAATGAGTATCGCAAGAGCGTCGGCCTTAGCGAGCTTAAGGTGACGGCAGAGCAAATGGCGATCGCTCAGTCGAACTCCAATTACTCAGACGCCATGCTAGACCACTCAGACTATGCGCAATTCGAAAATGCCGCATGGAATTATGACTTGAAAAGAAACGTCGCACACCAGTGGGTTGATGAGGAAAAGAAGATATTTGACCAGGCTGCAGCGAAAGCTGGCCTTGGCGAAATTGCCCCCAAGGATGCTTGGAAAACTTTCTGGAGTCATGGCACCGAATTCGGAGACCAAAAGGTAGGCTTTGGCACCGTCGGCCACTATTTGAATATCGTACAGCCTGACGCCAAAACTATGGGATACGGCATTAATTCTCGAGGAACCCATCTGTCGTATACCTACGTTTTGGAGGTTGACGACAATTACGGTTCGTACGAGAAGGAGTACTCAATCGATGAGTTCGAGAGCCTCTTTGATCAGTATCAGCTGAGCCTCTCCAAAGCCAGCGACAACCTCACCGCCGCAAAGGCGGACCTTGAACAAAAGCGCAGCACAGCGGTATTGAAAGCCGATGCTGTAAAGGCAGCTGAGACCCTCGTCGCCCAAAAGCAAGAAGACGTTGATACCGCGAACAGCAACCTTGCCACCGAAAATGGCAACGTGGCAGGTGCCGCTGCCGAGGTCGCCCAAGCAAAGCAGAATCTCGCCAAGGCAAACGGAAAAGTTGCCGAAGCCGAAGACCAGGTTAAAGCCGCCCAAAGCAACGTGGCGCCCGCAGAGCAGGTCGTCAACCAGAGGCGCGCCGAGCTTAAGGCATCGCAAGAGCAAGCCGCTCAGAGTCAGAAGAAGGTTGATGACGCCAAGGCAGAGGCTCTCTTAAAGCAGCAGGCTCTACAAGATGCAAAGAAGGAACTTGCCAAGTATTCTGCCGATGTTGCTGCGGCTCAGGAGAAGGCTGACAAGGCCCATCAAACGCTCGATGAAGCCACGGCGGCCCAGGCGTCTGCCCAGAGCGCTCTCGAAAAGGCGAAGCTCGACGAGACTGCCAAGAAGCAGGCCCTCGATATCGCCACGGACGGCATCGAGGCCAAGGCGGCGACCGCGGAGCACGCCGCGAGCGATCTGACCACGGCGAAAAACGACTTTGCCTCGAAGAAGGCCCATGCCGACGCCCTGAGCAACGCAGCCGATAATCTTGCCACCGCCGAGGCGGCCAAGAAGGACGCCGACGCAGCGGCAACCAAGGCCGAAGTCGCCCTTGGTGCGGCAAACGACGCCATCGCAAACGCCGAGCAGGCGGTCGAGAATTCTCAGGCCGCATCGGACGCCGCTGCCGCCGCCCTCGGAACACTCAAGTCCGTCAACGTCGAAAACGGCATTGCTACTGGCTCTGACGCAAACGCGAACGATACGCTCAATGCCCTCTTTGCCAAGTGCATCGCCGCCAAGCAGGCGGAACATGATGCGAAGGCCGCACTCGACGCCGCCCAAGCAACTCTTGACGAGGCGACGCCCGCCTATACCGCGGCGCTCAATGTCTACAACGAGGCAAAGGCGAAGCGCGTGGCCGCCGAGCAAGCCCTGAAGGACGAGATTGCCCGCCAGGAGCAAGAGGCGGCAAAGACCGAGCAGGCCAAGATCGCGCAGGCTGCCGCTAAGCCGGTTGCCGGAAAGCCATCCGCCGGCAACGCCAAGACGGCAGCCAACTCGGCGCTTCCCACCACAGGCGACAATGCTGCGCTCGCCGGTGAGACGTTTGTCGTCGGAGGCGTCGTGCTTGTAGCCGCCGGCGTCTTCCTGACCGACAAGAAACGTAGTCAGGAGTAAGGATTTCGGAGGCAGCTTCTCCTCCTCTCCCGCTACTTCGTAAACCCCGCCCAACATGCGCCGGGGCGTCCATCACACGGGCGCCCCGGCGTTTTACATTGCAGGGTCCAAGGCACCTGCTCCAGTTTGTCTCGATCTGTAACAGTAACTCGGCAAAACGGTCCCCAGATGTTACAGAACGAGACAAATCTCAACCCCACGAGACAACATCTCAATCTGTAACAGTAAGGGTCCAAAAACCTCTCTAGATGTTACAGATCGAGACATTCGAGTTGACCCCGGACGGTTTGTCTCGATCCGTAACAGCAACTCAGCAAAAACGGGTCTAGTTGTTACAGATTGAGATGTTGGCCGGACGGTCCGCTGCCCCGGCAGTTGGCCTCCTTTCTGTAACGAAATGTCATATATTTCAATCTCCACTGGACACCCCCAGGGGGTATGGGTGTATAGTATCGGCAGGTTAACATTTCTGACACTACGCCACAGAAAGGAGAAGCCATGGCTCAAGATAAGTTCGACGTGGGCGGCATGACGTGCGCCGCCTGCCAAGCGCACGTTGACCGCGCCGTCAGCAAGCTCGACGGCGTCCAAAACGTCGCGGTCAACCTGCTAGCCGGATCCATGCTGGTCGACTACGACCCCGCGCTGGTCACGCCCGACGACATCTGCACCGCCGTCGACCGCGCGGGTTACTCGGCATCGCCCGTCAGCGCGGGCACCGAAGCCGTCCCAGGCGGCAGCGCGCAAGCCAGGTCCGGCGCCGCCCATATGGAGTCGCCCACCAAAAAGCTGGAGGTCGCCGCCTCCGCCATGCGCACCCGCCTCGTCATCTCGATCATCTTCCTCGTCCCGCTGTTCTACATAGGTATGGGGCACATGTTCGGTTGGCCGCTACCCGGCATCTTCACCGACCATACCCACAGCATGACGCTCGCGCTTACCGAGCTCGTCCTGCTCATTCCCATCGTCTACGTCAACGACGCGTACTTTATCAACGGCTTCAAATCGCTCGCGCACGGCGCGCCCACCATGGATGCGCTCATCGCGGTCGGCGCCACCGCGTCCATCGCCTGGTCGCTCTACGCCATGTTTATCATGGCCGACCAGCTGGCCGCCGGGCAGGTCCACGAGGCCATGATGACGGGCATGGACAACCTGTATTTTGAGAGCGCCGGCACGATCCTGTCGCTCGTCACCGTGGGCAAATACCTCGAGACGCGCAGCAAGTCCAAGACCGGCGGCGCGATCGAGGCGCTGATCGACCTGGCGCCCAAGACCGCGACCGTCGTGGCCGATGACGGCAGCGAGACCACCGTCGACGTCGATGCTATCCTGCCCGGCCAGGTGCTGCGCGTGCGCCCCGGCGAGTCCATCCCCGTCGACGGCGTGGTACTCGAGGGCGCCTCGGCCGTCGATGAAAGCGCGCTGACCGGCGAGTCCATCCCTGTGGAAAAGACCGCCGGCGACACCGTCAACGCCGCCACGGTCAACCGCACCGGATCGTTTACCTTCCGTGCCACGCGCGTGGGCGCCGACACGTCGCTCGCCAAGATCATCCAGCTCGTCGAGGACGCCAACGCCACCAAGGCGCCCATCGCCCGCATGGCCGATAAGGTCGCCGGCGTGTTCGTACCCGTCGTGTTTGCGATCTCGGCCGTGACTTTTGTGGCGTGGATGGTACTGACCGGCAGCGTCAACGAAGCGCTCACCTCCGCCGTGGCCGTGCTGGTGATCAGTTGTCCGTGCGCGTTGGGCCTGGCCACGCCGGTCGCCATTATGGTCGGCACCGGCAAGGGCGCCGAGATGGGCATTCTGTTTAAGAGCGCCGAGGCGCTGGAGAATCTGCGCAACGTGGGCACCGTGGTGCTCGACAAGACGGGCACCGTTACCCGCGGCAAGCCGGCCGTAACCGACATTGTGGTTGCCGAGCGCGTCGACGGCGCGCCCGTCATGAGCGAGAAAGCGCTGCTCAAGCTGGCCGCCGCACTGGAGCGCCAGAGCGAGCATCCGCTGGCCGAGGCGATTATGGCCGAGTGCGAGACACGCGGGATCGTCGCGCGCATGGTCGAGGACTTTGCCGCCGTGCCCGGCCGTGGCGTCACGGCGCGCGAAGGTCAAAACGCCATTGCCGCCGGCAACGTGCAGCTGATGAACGAGCTGGGAGTCACCGTGCCCGAGGGGCTCGCCGAGCAATTTGCCGCCGAGGGCAAGACGCCGCTGTTCTTTGCCAAGAACGGTGAGCTTGCCGGTACCATTGCCGTGGCCGATGAGGTTAAGGAGACGAGTGCCAGAGCCATTGCCGCGCTGCGCTCGCTCGGCGTCGACGTGCGCATGCTCACCGGCGATAACCGCGTGACGGCCGAGGCCATCGCCCGCCGCGTGGGGCTCACCAGCGAGCAGGTCATCGCCGACGTTCTACCCGCCGACAAGGAGCGCCACGTGCGCGAACTGCAGGACGCGGGCGGCAAGGTCGCCATGGTGGGCGACGGTATCAACGACTCCCCCGCCCTGGCGCGCGCCGACGTGGGCCTTGCCATCGGTACCGGCGCCGACATCGCCAAGGAGGGTGCCGACGTGGTGCTCATGCGCAGCAATCTTATGGATGTCGCCCGCGCTATTGAGCTGTCGCGCGCCACGATCCGCAACATCAAGCAGGACCTGTTCTGGGCGCTGTTCTACAACGGCATCGGCATTCCGCTGGCCGCGGGCGTGTTCTTCCCCCTCACCGGCTGGCAGCTCTCGCCCATGTTCGGCGCCGCAGCGATGAGTCTGTCGAGCGTATGCGTCGTGAGCAATGCCTTGCGTCTGAAATCCTTTAAGCCCAAGACGGCACGCTGAGGTGCCCGACCTTGCCCCTCAAACCGTCGCTCGCGTACCCAACTACGCTTCGCTCCTCTTTCGGGGCAATCTC
>USHA01000058.1 GCA_900554325.1 uncultured Collinsella sp. | reverse complement strand
AATCAATGACATCCATTGCGCTTGGATTCGGTTTCCGGTGTGGTTTCCTTGGACTTCTGCACTTAGAAATCATTCAGGAGAGACTGGAAAGAGAATATAATTTAGATCTTGTAACAACAGCGCCGGGAGTTATTTATAAAGTACATAAGACGAACGGGGATGTCATTGATTTGACAAATCCATCCAACCTACCGGATCCGGCTGAGATTGATTATATGGAAGAACCGATGGTAAAAGCGGAAATCATGGTGACATCCGAATTTATCGGAGCAATTATGGATCTTTGCCAGGAACGCCGGGGTGTGTATCAAGGAATGGAATATATTGAGGAAACAAGGGCGGTGCTCCGGTATCATTTGCCACTGAATGAGATTATTTATGATTTCTTTGATGCACTGAAATCACGCTCCAGAGGCTATGCATCCTTTGATTATGATATGAAGGGCTATGAGCCGTCTGAGCTGGTGAAGCTGGATATTCTGATCAACAAGGAAGAGGTGGATGCCCTGTCCTTTATTGTTCATGCAGATTCTGCCTATGAGCGGGGAAGGAAAATGTGTGAAAAGCTGAAGGAGGAGATTCCGCGTCATTTGTTTGAGATTCCCATTCAGGCAGCGGTAGGCGGCAAGATTATTGCCAGAGAAACAGTAAAGGCTATGCGCAAGGACGTTTTGGCCAAGTGCTATGGTGGCGATATCTCGCGTAAGCGCAAGCTGCTCGAAAAGCAGAAAGAGGGCAAGAAGCGCATGAAGGCCATCGGCTCGGTCGAGGTTCCGCAGGAGGCCTTTATGGCGATTCTCAAGGTGGACGATTAGGTCCATGGCGCTTTCTGAATACAGCAAGCGGCTGCTGGGTGCCTATGCCGAGCAGCCGTTCCTTATGGCTCCCATGGCGGGCGTAACCGACCCCGCCTATCGCATCATGTGCCGTCGCCGTGGTGCCAATCTTGCCTATAGCGAGATGGTGAGCGTGGCAGGCCTTGCCTATGCCAGCAATAAGACGTGGCGTTTGGTGCTGCCGGCCGACGAGGAGCAGCAAATCTGCGTGCAGCTCTTTGGTTCCAAGCCCGATCAGTTTGCGAGTGCCGTCGCTGCCGTCGAGGAACGTGTGGGCGATCGCCTGTCTTTGATTGATATCAACATGGCCTGCCCAGCTCGCAAGGTTGTCACCAAGGGCGAGGGCTCGGCGCTTATGTGCACGCCCGAGCTGGCAGAGAAGATTGTCGAGGCGGCGGTGGGCGCGGCACACGTGCCCGTGACCGTAAAGATCCGTAAGGGCTTTTATGCCGAGGACCGCAATGCCGCGACATTTGCCCAGATGCTTGAGGGTGCAGGGGCTGCCGCAGTCGCCGTGCATGGTCGCTGTGCCACGCAGCTCTATACGGGCCAGGCCGATTGGTCGGTCGTCGATGAGGTGGCCGACGCCGTCGAGATTCCCGTGATCGGTTCGGGCGACGTTTTCTCGGCCGAGGATGCGGCGGAGCGTCTGCGCAGCTCGGGTGCCAGTGCCGTGTTTATCGCGCGCGGTATCTATGGCAATCCCTGGGTGTTCGGCGATGCCCGTGCCCTTGCACTCGACGCTACGCCGGTGCCCTCTCGCTCCTCACACGAGCGCCTGGATGCCCTGCGCGAGCACCTGACGCTCACGCACGAGCTGCTGCCGCTTATGTCGCGTGCCCGCACGTACGCAAGCTGGTATCTAAAGGGCATGCCCCATGCTGCCGCCTGGCGCGCCCAAGTGGTGCGCTGCTCCACATACGAGGAGTTCATGGCATTGGTCGATGATATCGAGCGCGATGTGGTGGCCTGCGAGGCCGCGCTTGCCGCCGGCGAGTCGGTGCCCGCTCATCCGCTGGAGGCCTAACGGTGGCCGTTACCGCGCTGTACGTGCATGTGCCGTTTTGCGCCCAAAAGTGCCGGTACTGCGACTTTGACTCGCGCAGTTTTGCTCCGTGCGACCTGAGCGCTGCGCTTGATGCCTATTTTGAGCAGTTGTATGTGCGCCTCGATGCCTTTGGCGACGCAGGCGCGCTTGCACAGATCCGCACCGTCTATGTTGGCGGCGGCACGCCGTCGCTGGCGGGGGAGCGTTTGGTAGAACTTGCCCGGCGTATCTCTGCGTGGTGCAAGCCCGTTGAGTTTACCTGCGAGGCCAATCCTGAGTCACTGACTGCCGAGCTTGTCGAAACCCTTGCCGCGGCGGGTGTTACGCGCATTTCACTTGGTGTACAAACGCTCGATAATGACGAGCTTGCCGCCATCGGCCGTATTCACGATGTCGATCGGGCACTCGCGGCCATCGCGACGGTCAAAGACGCGGGGCTTGACGTGTCGTGCGACCTCATGTGCGGCCTTCCCGGACAGACGGCTGCGAGCTGGCATCGCACGCTCGATGGTGTGCTTGCGGCGGCTCCGCACCATGTCTCGGTCTACCCGCTTACGCTCGAGGAAGGCACGCCGCTCTACCGCATGGCATGCCGCGATGAATCGCTCGAGCCCGATGAGGATTTTCAGGCCGCCTGTATGGATGTGGCGCGCAATTGCCTGAGCGCGGCTGGCTACCACCCTTACGAGGTGGCGAGCTATGCGCTCGATGGACATGAGTGCGCCCATAACATTGCCTACTGGACCGGCCAGGGCTATTTGGGCCTGGGCCGTTCTGCCGCGGGCATGCTCGACGCCGAAGATTTCGATCGTTTGGCCGAGCTCTTCCCCGGTGTGTTTCCTCGCGGCGACGCGCACCGCGTGCGCCTGGTGCAACGAGACGACGCCGCGACGTCGTTTGAGACGGAGTATCTTTCGCGGCGCGAGGCGGTGGCCGAGGACCTGATGCTCGCCTGCCGCATGACACGTGGCGTGGGGTCCGACCTGCTGGTTCGCGCGGCTGACGTGATCCCCGTGGACGAACTGGCAGCAGCCTGCGACCGCGCCCTTGAACTTGGACTTGCCGCCTGGATGCCAGACGCCGACGATCCCTATGTGGGCTCCGTCACCTCGGCAGACGTCATCACAGGTGGAGCCCTTGCCCGTCTGGCGCCGACCCACTTGGGCTGGCTCGATGGAAATGTTCTGTTCGAGCTGTTTTGGGGTCTAGCTTAGGCCGCTCGGGTAGAATTACCGCAATATATACGCTGCTGTGAGCAGGAGGTTGCCGCGCATGGCGACGATGAACGAAAAAGATTACTACGAGATTCTGGGTGTTTCCAAGGACGCCACCTCGCGTGATATTCAAAAGGCCTTCCAGCAAAAGGCCCGCAAGCTCCATCCGGACGTCAACAAGGAGCCGGATGCCGAGGAAAAGTTTAAAGAGGTTTCCGAGGCCTATGCCGTGCTTTCTGATGAGCAGAAGCGTGCGCGCTACGACGCCATGCGCTCGGGGAATCCCTTTGCCGGTGCACCGACGGCTTCGCCCTATGGTGGCGGCTATGCTGGGAACACCGGCTATGGCAATCCCTTTGAGGGCGGTTTCCCCTTTGGCGGCGCTTGGGGGCAACAGCGCCGCGGTCAGGCTGCCTACAATCCCGAGAACGGCGCCAACGTGGTCGTCGACATTAAGCTCGACGCCAAGGAGGCTAAGGAAGGCGCCCACAAGACCGTGCGCTACACGCGCTTCGACACCTGTGGTCACTGCGGTGGTTCGGGTTCCGTTTCGTCGGAGCACGCCCACACCTGCCCGAGCTGCGGTGGCCGCGGCCACATCGACGTCGACCTGTCCTTCCTGTTTGGTGCGGGCACGTTCCAGTCGGTCTGCCCCGAGTGCGGCGGTTCCGGTAAGGTCGTGGCCGACCCCTGCCCTGATTGCGGCGGCAGCGGTCGTACTCGCGTAACCTCCGAGCAGACGATTGAGTTTCCTGCCGGCACGCACGATGGCGACGAGGTCCGCATTGGCGGCATGGGTCATGCTGGCACCAACGGTGCCGCGGGCGGCGATCTGGTCGGCCGCGCCCATGTTGAGGCCGAGCGCTTGGAAGGCAAAGCTCGTACCGGTTTTTACCTGATGGGCATCGTGGCGCCGTTTTTGGTACTCTCGGCCATCTCGGGCGTGTTCTCGGCCTTTGCCGTGATGTGCTTTATTCCGTTTGCCATGGGCCTGTTCATGGTGCTTTCGGACGGCGTGCTTCATCGCAGCCTGCTGTGGTGGAAGCGCGGCGCGATGCAGTTTGCCAACGGTTTTGCCAACGGCTTCATGTTCGCGCTCGTGTCGGTTTGGTTCGCGAGCTGCTCGCAACGGGCCATGCTTTCGCCGTACCAAATGCAATAACATCAAACCCTCTGTTTGCGGTCGGCCCTGCTTGGGTATAGGACGCACTGTGACAATAATGAAAGTCGGAAGGATTCGGTCGTGTCGGAAAATAGGGATTACTACGAGGTGCTTGGCGTCGACAGGGATGCCGACGCGCGGACGATTAAGCGTGCGTTTCTAAAGAAGGCCCGTACCGTACATCCGGATGTTTCGGACGACCCCGAGGCCGAGGCCAAGTTCAAGGAGCTCAACGAGGCCTATTCCGTTCTTTCCGATGAGCAGAAGCGTGCTAACTACGACCGTTACGGCACTGCCGACGGCCCTGGTGGTTCGGGCTACGTCGATATCAACGATATCTTTGGTGGCATGGGCATGGACGACTTGTTCTCGTCGTTCTTTGGCGGCGGTGCCGGCGGTGGCGCCCGCAGCCGTCGTGAGCGTCGTCGCGGACGAGACATGGCCATCTCGCTTTCGGTGACGCTCGAGGAGGCGGCGCTCGGCTGCAAAAAGACAATCAGCTATGACCGCCTTGCTCCTTGCGAGGACTGCAATGGCACCGGTAGGGCAGAGGGCGCACAGGAAAAGCAGTGCGGCCGCTGCCACGGTACGGGCTACGTCACGACGGTTCAGCGTTCGTTCCTGGGCCAGGTTCAGTCTTCCTCGCCTTGCCCCGACTGCCATGGCGAGGGCACGGTTATCGATCATCCCTGCGAGACCTGCGACGGTCAAGGCCGCACGCCTTCGCACGAAAAGATCGACATCGATATTCCCGCCGGCGTTTCGACCGGTCGCCAGCTGCGCGTGAGCGGCTTTGGCGAGGCCGGCCTTCGCGGCGAGCCTTCGGGCGACCTGATTGTCAACGTGCGCGTTGCCGACCATGAGCGCTTTAAGCGCAACGGGGACGACCTGTACCTGGTGAGCGATATCTCGATTGCGCAGGCTGCGCTCGGCTGCGAGATCGAGGTCGAGGGCATTATGCCCGACGAGGTCGTTAAGGTGACGGTTCCCGCCGGCGCCCAGTACGGCGACACCGTGAGCGTCAATAATTACGGCATGCCGCGCATTGGCGGTGGCGGTTCGCGTGGCCGCCTGATCGTGCAACTGCGCGTGGTCGTTCCCACCAATCTTTCCAATAAGCAGCGCGAGCTGCTCCGTGCTTTTGCCGATGAGATGGGCGATGACGTCGCTTCCGGTAAGAAGTCGGTGACCGACCGTATCAAGAGTGCCCTCGACGATATCCTCGATTAAGGAGCCCGCGTGCTCGCACCCCATATTTCCGTCGTCAACCTCGGCTGCCGTGTCAACCGGGTTGAGTCTGACCGTATCACTGCCGATCTTATGCGCTTGGGCTTTGCTATTGTGGAGCCCCAGGATGCCGATCTGATCGTCATTAACACTTGTGCCGTTACGGGCGAGGCCGAGGCCAAGACCCGTAAGGCCGTCCGTCATGCGCTGGCCCATCCAAACGAGCCCTATGTGGTCGTGACCGGATGCGTGGTCAATTTGCATCCCGAGGAGCTGTCGGAGCTTTCGGATCGCGTGATTGCCGAGCCGTCCAAGATAGATGTCGCCGAACGTGTATGCGAGGTGCTGGGTGTTGAGTCCGATAGCGTTCCCGCCTGCAGCGATGGCGAGGTGGTCGATGCGCTCGGTCGCTCTCGCCTGGGCGTGAAGATTCAGGATGGCTGCAACCATCGCTGCACCTATTGCATTGTGTGGAAGGCGCGCGGCCCCGAGCGCTCCGTGCCCGTCGAGTCCGTGCTCGAGCAAGTTCGCGAGGCCCAGGAGGCCGGCGTGCCCGAGGTGGTGCTGACCGGTGTGAACCTGGGTGCCTACGATGGCAAGAGCGCGACCGACGAGCACGTCGAAATCGATGAGCTGCTCGAGGCCATTATGGAGCGCACGTCTATTCCGCATGTGCGCATTTCCTCGGTCGAGCCCATGGATATCTCCGAGCGCCTGCTTAAGGTTATGGCGCGCTTTCCGCAGCGTATCGCCCCGTTTTTGCACCTGCCCGTGCAGTCCGGCTGCACGGCGACCCTGCATCGCATGGGCCGTCCCTATAGTGCGGAGGCCTTTGAGGACACGGTGCGTATGATTCGCGCCAATCTGCCGCAGGCGTCACTTTCTTGCGACGTTATTGTCGGCTTCCCTGGCGAGACGGACGAGGAGTTCGAGGAGTCGCTGGCGCTGTGCCGCCGTGTGGGTTTCTCGCGTATGCACGTGTTCCGCTACAGCAAGCGTCCCGGTACCCTTGCTGCCGACATGCCCGACCAGGTTCCGCCCGAGGTTATGGCCGAGCGCAGCCGCCGTATGCGGGCCGCTGCACAGGAGCTCGCTATTGCCGACGCTCGCCGTCGCGTGGGCACGGTCGAGCGTGCCGTGCTCGAGTATGGCGACAACCTGACGCTCGGCTCGTTCCATCATGCCCGTCTTGACGATACCTGTGGACTTACAGCCCCGTGCCTGCTCGATGTTGCTATCATCGGAGTCGATGATTCCGGCTTGGTCCATGCACGCAGGGAGGTTCATGGAAGCCTCGAAGATTAGACTTACCGTTCCCGAGGGGATTGATCCCTCGCGCGTTTTGGGCGCCGGCGACGGCGTCCTTCGTGCGCTCGAGAGTTTGGTTCGCGCTCATGTGGTCGCCCGTGGCGATAGCATCTCCGTGAGCGGCGACCCGGACGAGGTCGAACTCGTGGCGCGCTTTTTCGAGCACGCTTTTTGCGAGGCGGCCGCCGGGCGCACGCTGTCTGCCGACGATGTCTCTCGCTGCCTGGCCGTCTTGCGCGACGGTGAGCACGAGGCTACGTCGCTTCGCGATGACGTGCTGCTTTCGTATCGCGGCCGCGTCATTCGCCCCAAGACGCTCGGCCAAAAGCGCTATGTGGATGCCATCCGCACGCATACCATCACGTTTGGCCTGGGTCCTGCCGGCACCGGTAAGACCTATCTGGCCATGGCGCTCGCCGTTGCCGCGCTCAAGCGTCACGAGGTGGGCCGTCTGATCTTGACGCGTCCGGTTGTCGAGGCGGGGGAGAATCTGGGCTTTTTGCCCGGCACCCTCGAGGAAAAGATCGATCCCTACATGCGTCCGCTTTTCGACGCCCTTTTTGACATGATGGATCGCGAGCGCACCGATGAGCTTATGGAGCGCGGCGTGATCGAGATCGCCCCGCTTGCCTACATGCGCGGCCGCACGCTGAGTGATGCCTTCGTGGTGCTCGACGAGGCACAAAATACCACGCCCGAGCAGATGAAGATGTTCCTGACGCGCCTGGGCTTCAACTCCAAGTTCGTGATTACCGGCGACCTGAGCCAGCGTGACCTGGTGGGTCGTCGCGGCGGTCTTGCCGACGTTGAGCAGATTTTGGGCCGTGTCGACGATGTCGCATTTTCTCACCTCGAGCGTGCCGACGTGGTGCGCCATGCCTTGGTGGGGCGTATCGTCGAGGCATACGATGCTTATGATGATGTGCGCGAGAAACGCGTACGTGACCGAAAGGAGTCCCGTTGAGTGTATTGATCAGCAACGATGCCGAGCTCGATACGCTGCTCGACGCGCAGGAGGTAGAGCACATCTGCGAGGTCGTGCTTGCCGCCGAGGGCGTTGAACGTGAAGTCGAGATTTCCCTTTCGTATGTCGACGAGGACGAGATGCACGAGCTCAACCACGAGTGGCGCGGTATCGACCGCACCACCGATGTGCTCTCGTTTGAGTGCGATTCGGCCTTTGACGATGACATTCCCGCCGATGAGACGCTCGAGCTCGGCGATATTATCTTGGCCCCGCAGGTTATTGCCCGTCAGGCCCCCGGTTTTGGCAATAGCCCTGCTGACGAGTGCCGTCTGATGCTCGTACACGGCATGCTGCACCTGCTGGGCTATGACCACATCGAGGACGACGAGGCCGAGGTCATGGAGGCCCGCGAGGACGCCATCCTGCGCGATCTGGCGCTCGAGCGCGGCGAGGACCCCAAGCTAGTCCATGTCGGCCCCATCACCAACCACGCCCACGACTAGGAGCCGTCTATGATTCCCGGATCGAACAAGGACCATCCGTCCTTCTTAAAGTCGTTTTCCTACGCCATGGAGGGCTTCGTCACCGCCGTCAAGACCGAGCGCAACATTAAGGTCATGCTCGTTGCGGGCGTGTGCACCGTCATTGCCGGCTGCGTCGTGGGGCTCGACATTGCCGAGTGGGCCACGATTATCATCTGTTGCGGCCTGGTGATTCACGGCGAGCTGTGCAACACCGCTATGGAGGCTATCGTCGACCTAGCGACCCAGGAGCTCCATCCGCTGGCCAAGCGTGCGAAGGACATCGCCGCCGCCTCTGTATACATTCTTTCCATCACCGCCGCGATTGTGGGCGTGCTGGTATTTGCCCACGCGCTCGGCTTTATTTAGAAAGGGATTCCCATGTCCGACAATATGCAGCCTACCGATGAAGTTTTGGATGACGAGGTCCTGGATGCGGTGGATACCGAGGAGCTCGAGGATGTCGAGGAGTTCGACCCGTTTGAGGGCATGAGCGACGAGGAGCTCGACGCCCTGTGCGACGAGGGCGACAGCCTCGCGGGCTTTGGTGACGTGGAGCCCGGTTTCCGCAGCGGTTTTGTGGCCCTGGTCGGTCGTCCCAACGCCGGCAAGTCCACGCTGCTTAATGCCTGCTATGGCAAAAAGGTCGCCATCACCTCGCCGGTGGCCCAGACGACTCGCCGCCGCATGCGCGCCGTCGTCAACCGTCCCGGCTACCAGCTGGTCTTTGTCGATACTCCGGGTATCCACAAACCCAAGGACGGCCTGGGGTCCGAGCTCAACAAGAGCGCGCTGTTCGAGCTGAACGATGTCGATGTCGTCGCGTTTTTGATTGATGCCACCAAGCCGATCGGCAGGGGAGACGCCTGGGTTGCCGAGCGCGTCAGATGCTCCCGTTCCAAGAAGGTCCTGGTGCTCACCAAGGCCGATGAGGCCGATCCCGCCCAGGTTATGGAACAGCTCAAGGCCGCCCACGAGCTTATGGAATATGACGACGAGATCGTGACGTCGTCGGTCAAGAACTTCAACGTCGATGCCTTTATCGAGACCGTTGCGCACTTTTTGCCCGAGGGTCCGCGTTGGTTCCCCGAGGATATGGGTACCGACGCTTCCGATGAGACGCTCGTTGCCGAGTTTGTGCGCGAGAAGGTCTTGCGCCGCACCCGTGATGAGATCCCGCACTCCGTTGGCGTGATCTGTGATGCGCTTGAGCAGACCAAGAAGGTGCTGCGCGTGCACGCCACCATTTACGTCGAGCGCGAGGGCCAAAAGGGCATCATCATCGGTAAGGGCGGCGAGATGATCAAGCATATCGGTATCGACGCCCGTCGCGATCTTGAGCGCATCTTTGGCACGCAGGTCTTTTTGGAGCTGGACGTGAAGGTCAAGGCCGGCTGGCGCGACGACGAGGCCCAGATTCGCCGCTTTGGCTACAACGCCGAGGACTAAGGACGCGCGGCGCGCATGGCAGGCTCCCGGACATATCGCACCAAGGTGCTCGTCCTCGACAAGACGAAGCTCAAAGAGACCGACCTGATCTTGACGATGCTTGACGAGCGGGGGCGGCAGGTTCGTGCCGTGGCAAAGGGCGCCCGCAAACCCGGCGGACGCCTGGCTGCGCGCTGCGAGCTGTTCTGTACGGTAGATATGCTGCTCGCACATGGACGGTCACTCGACGTGGTTTCCCAGGCCGAGCTTATGGAGGCGCCGCTCGGCGTTGCGCCCGATTACGAGACGACCTGCGCCGCAAGCGCGATCGCCGAGGTCGCGCGCGTGTGCTCGTTCGAGGACGCCGAGGACCCGTTTACCTTTGCCATAACGCAGCGAGCGCTTGCGCTGGTGGGCAGCGGGCTTGACACGGCACATATGGACCTACTTGTGGCGGCATATGTCTTTAAGCTGCTATCGCACGTTGGCTATCGTCCCGATTTTTCGGCCTGCGTGCTGTGCGGAGACCCCATGCTGTCGTATTTTTCGCCCCAGGCGGGCGGTCTCATGTGCGGGTCGTGCGCGTCGAGCGTTCCGGGTGCCGAGCTGGTGTCGGCCGGTGAGGTCGCGTGGCTGCGCACCCTCATGTCCATGACCTTCGATGCGCTCATGGCCGAGAAAATTGACCCGCATACGGCGGCGTTCTTGCTCGGGCTTTCGCATGTGTGGGCGGCGACGCACACCGACCAGCGCCTCCGTGCGATGGAATTCATGTTGGGTCGGTGATGATGCGCAGGCGCGGGCTGCTTGTGGTAACATAACGACATGTTGGTACCTCGACCTTGGTTGCTCGCTCCACCGGCGGCTTCCCAGTCCGAGGCGAATCGAGTCGCCCGTGGGCGACGTAAAACGAAAGGTGAAACAATGACTGTTTCCAAAGAGCGCAAGGCGGAGCTGACTGCCCAGTTCGGTAACACCCCGGTCGACACCGGCAACCCCAAGGTTCAGGTCGCCATTCTGTCCGAGCGCATCAAGGAGCTGACCGAGCACATGAAGTCCCACCAGAAGGACTTCCACACCCGTCGTGGCCTGCTCATGCTCGTCGGCCGTCGTCGTCGTCTTCTCTCCTACATCAAGAAGAACGACATCGTCGAGTACCGTGAGCTCATCAAGGCTCTGGGCATCCGCGACAACATCCAGTAGGATTTGTACATGCTAAGAGCGTCCTGCGCAGCGGGGCGCTCTTTTTGTGTAAGGGCGTGAACAATCACGCTCTGAAGCGTGGCGGGGGCAGGGGGCCCGCGTCACATGAGAAGCCCGCAGGCAAGGGGCCTGTGGGGTAAAGGAGAACAATGACACTCGTATCCAAGACCTTTGAGCTGTACGGCAAGACCTACACCTTTGAGTCCGGCGAGCTTGCCAAGCAGGCTACCGGCGCGTGCCTGGTTAAGCAGGGCGACACCACGATGCTCGACACCGTGGTCGTCTCCAAGGAGCGCAAGAACTACGACTTCTTCCCGCTGACCGTCGACTTCAACGAGAAGATGTACGCTGCCGGCCGCATCCCGGGTGGCTACCTCAAGCGTGAGGGCCGTCCCAGCGAGAAGGCCACGCTCACCGCGCGCATGATCGACCGTCCGATTCGCCCGAGCTTCCCGGACGGCTTCCGCAACGAGGTACACATCGTCGCCACCTCGCTCGTCGCCGACCAGGTCAACCCCTTCGACGTCATCAACGTCATGGGTGCTTCCCTGGCCATGACGCTCGGCGGCGTGCCCTTCGAGGGCCCGCTTGCCTGCGTGCGCATCGGTCGTAACGTGGAGACCGGCGAGTTTATCGTCAACCCCACCTACGAGGAGCGCGAGAACTCCGATCTGGACCTGGAGCTAGGCGGCTCTGCCGACTTCATCTCGATGGTCGAGGCCGGCGCTGAGGAGATCTCCGAGGACGACATGCTCGCCGCCATGAAGTTTGGCCAGGAGGCCCTTGCTGCTTTCTGCCAGGCTCAGGACGAGTTCGTCGCCGAGTGGGAGCAGGTCAACGGCCCCATCGTCAAGAAGGAGTACCCGCTCGACCAGCCCGTCGAGGAGGTCCAGGAGCGCATCTTCGCCCACTACGACGAGATGGCTGCCGCCCTGCGCGACGCCGACAAGCTTTCCCGTATCGGCAAAGTCGAGGCTCTGAAGGAGTCCATCCGTGCCGAGTTCACCGAGGAGGAGCAGGCCGCTTGGGAGCGCGAGATCCCCGTGGCGCTCAAGAAGCTCGAGAAGAAGGCCATGCGCACCATGGTCGTCGAGACCGGCGAGCGCGTCGACGGCCGTGCCGCCGACGAGATCCGCCCCATCATGGTGAAGGACAACTACCTGCCGCTCGTTCACGGCTCCGGTCTGTTCCAGCGTGGCCAGACCCAGGTGCTTTCCGTCCTGTCGCTCGGCATGCTCAACGAGGGCCAGCGTCTGGATACCATCGAGCCCACCGAGGGCAAGCGCTACATGCACCACTACAACTTCCCGCCGTTTTGCACCGGCGAGACCGGCCGCATGGGCAGCCCCAAGCGCCGCGAGATCGGCCACGGCAACCTTGCCGAGCGCGCCCTGCTTCCGGTGCTCCCCGACGAGAACGAGTTCCCCTACGCCATCCGCGTCGTCTCCGAGGTCATGGAGTCCAACGGCTCCTCTTCGATGGCTTCGACCTGCGGCTCCACGCTCGCCCTTATGGACGGCGGCGTGCCCATTAAGCGCCCGGTCTCCGGTATCGCCATGGGCCTGATCCAGGAGGAGGGCAAGACCGTGGTCCTGTCCGACATCCAGGGTCTCGAGGACTTCCTGGGCGACATGGACTTTAAGGTCACCGGCACCACCGAGGGCATCACCGCCCTGCAGATGGACAACAAGGCCACCGGCCTTACCTTTGACATCCTGGCCCGCGCCCTGCAGCAGGCCAAGGAGGGTCGTGCGTACATCCTGCAGAAGATGCTCGATGTGATCCCCGAGCCGCGCCACACCACGCGCAGCACCGCCCCGCGCATCGTCTCCATCCAGGTCCCGACCGACAAGATCCGCGACGTCATCGGTTCCGGCGGCAAGGTCATCCGCGGCATCCAGGACGAGACCGGCGCTTCGGTCGACATCCAGGAGGACGGCACCGTCTTTGTCGGCGGCACCGGCGAGTCCGTCGACCAGGCCGTCGAGCGCATCAAGCTCATCATCAAGGTTCCCGAGCCGGGCGAGGAGTACACCGGTCGCGTTGTCTCCATCCAGCCGTTCGGCGCCTTCGTGAACCTGCTGCCCGGTAAGGACGGCCTGCTGCACATCTCCCGCGTCGCCAAGGGCCGTGTGGAGAAGGTCGAGGACGTCCTCAACGTCGGCGACGAGGTCAAGGTCGTCGTCATCGAGGTCGACGATCGTGGCAAGATCTCGCTCGATCGTCTTGACAAGCCCGAGGCCCCGGCTCGCGCCGAGGGTGCCTCCGAGGGCGACGGCGAGCACTTCCAGCGCCGTGAGCGTCCGCGTCGCGAGCGCTCCGAGCGCAGTGGTCGCCCGCGCCGTCCCGGCGACAACGGAGGCCGCAAGCCCCGCCGTCACCACGACGCCGAGTAACAGCTACACATAAACAGCTCAACAAGGGCGACCCCGGACAGGGG
>USHA01000057.1 GCA_900554325.1 uncultured Collinsella sp. | reverse complement strand
GCTCGCTG
Source organism: uncultured Collinsella sp. (assembly GCA_900554325.1). GTDB lineage: Bacteria > Actinomycetota > Coriobacteriia > Coriobacteriales > Coriobacteriaceae > Collinsella. The sequence continues at coordinate 13,615 of USHA01000057.1, read as the reverse complement.
CGCCGCCATAACATAGACCTGCCAAAAAGGGACAGGTTTATTTTGGCAGGTTTTATCTGGGCAAACGTCATTTCCGCCACAAAGGGCACCTTTGTGGTGGTTTTTGCTTTGGTAGATCTTTGGGACATGCCTTAAAATCTACCAAGTAGTTCATCCGGGCGAAGACGGAGGGAAGGGGCCCGATGCGTCCTTAACGTTGCATACAGAAAGATTGAGTCGATGGTCGGCGGTCAATGCCCTCGGCCCGTATTCGTATACAATAAGGAGCGCCCATGTCCCTATCTCTAATCTCAAAATCCCAACCATCGCTGTCCGCGCAGGCAAAGCGCCTGGTGGCGATGCGGTTTCTCATCTACACCGGCTTCCAGACCAGCTACTTTATCGGCGTTATCGGAACGCTCACCTATGCGGATGGCGCTTCGGTCGTCGCGACGTCGCTGGCCGTTCTGTTTATGAACGTTTTCGTAATCCTGGGATCCTTTGCGGGTGGCGCGGCGCTCGACGCCTGGGGCCCGCGCCGCCATTTTATGCTGAGCATCGTCGGCACGCTGGCAACGGGCGTGGCAATCATCGCCTTTGGCAGCGCGACCGGAACGGTCCTTGCCGGCGCGGTACTCTTGGGCTTTGTAATGGGGTTCGCCCAGCCCATCGCCACGTCCTATCCGGCCTACCTCACCGACGACCCCGTCGAGCTCAAAGACATCAACTCCGCCATCACCATGTTCTCCAACGTGAGCATTATCGTCGGGCCCACGCTGGGCGGCTTTGCCGCGGCGGCCGCATCGTCGCGCGCGGTGTTTGTGCTCATGATGCTGTTCACCCTGCTGGCTCTTATCGCCGGCTGGGGGTTTAAGTCACGGGAAGGTCGCGTCGCCGGGTGCGCAAGCCAAAGCCCCAACCCCAGCACGTCCGCTCGCGTCACCTTCGCAGCCAGCATCAAGACGGTCTTCACCAACAGCGTCCTCGCCCTGCTCTTCTGCATCATCTTCCTTTCGAACTTTGGCTACGGCGCCTTCGACCCGCTGGAGTCGTTCTTCTATCGCGACGTCCTGCACGTCGGCGTCGAGTGGATGGGCTGGCTCTCGTCAGCCTGCGGTGTGGGCGCGGTGCTGGGCGCCGTGGTCGCGCTCCGCATGCCGCCGCGCTTCGTCAGCCTTAAAACGTTGCTCGTGGCGCTTATGTCCGTAGGCCTGGGAAGCCTGCTCTATGTGGGCACGCCGTACGTGGGCGTGGCGCTCATCGGCCAGATCGCCCTGGGCGTGGCCTGGGGCGTCGTCAACCCGCTCCATAACACTATTGTGCAAACGACGGCCCCGCTCGAGCAGCTCGGCCGCGTTAACTCGGTCATGGGCTTTGGCAACATGTTCGCCGGCGTGGCCCCGCTGGCGATTGCCCCGTGGCTGGCAGCAACATTTGGCGTGCAACAGACACTCGTAGGCGCGGGCCTGGTTGTAACGGCAGTTCCCGCGGCGCTGCTGCTGTTTGGACGCAAGTATTTTGATCGTGCTGCAGAACGGTAAGAAACCGTCACAACATTTGATGAAAATCGCGATTTTGCCGAATAACGTCGAATGTTGTGATGGTTTGCGCTCCGGCCAGGCCACCCTTCGGGTTCGGCCACCACAAAGGGGCCAGGCACCTTTGTGGTGGTTTTTGCTTTGACGGGCCGTGCCTGCGCCTTGGTATACCATGTACACCACTTTCGACCTCATCCAGCACCGTCGCACAACCCAGAAAGGCCCCCATGGACGCCACCTTCAGCCACATCAAAGCCGTGTTCTGCGATATCGACGGCACGCTGCTCACGAGCCAGCACACGGTGTCCCCGCGCACCGTGGCGGCGATCCGCGCCTTGCGCGAGCGTGGCGTGCTCTTTGGCCTGTGCACCGGGCGCGACGCCCACGCGACCGAGGCCATGTACGAGCTCTGGGGTATCGAAGGCCTGGTGGACGTGCTCGTGGGCTGCGGTGGCGCCGAGGTCATCGACCGCGCGCACGACATCAACGAGCTGAGCTATCCGCTGCCGGGCGAGACCATCGCGCGCATTTGCGAGCACATGGCAGACCTGCCGGCAACGCCCGTTTGCCCTCGGGACGGCGTGCTCTATGTGCCCGAGAGCAATGCGTGCGTCGAGCACTTGTCGCGTGTCGACGGCGTGCCCTACCAGGTGGTCGACTTTTCCGAGTTTTTGCGCGAGCCGCAGGCCAAGGTGATGTTTACCATGGCGCCCGAGGCGATGCCGCAGGTCATCGAGCGGGCGTCGACGCTCGCCGACGACACTGTTAAGGCTGCGGCTCTGCAGACCACGCAACGGCTCTACGAGTTCATGGATCCGCGCGTGTCCAAGACGCGCGGCCTTGTGCGCGTGGCGGAGCTCAACGGCATGGAGCTCCAGAACATCTGCGTGTTTGGCGATGCCGATAACGACACCTGCATGGTGGCTGACGCCGGCGTGGGCGTGGCCATGGCAAATGGCAGCGACGCCACCCGTGCCGCCGCCGACTTTGTAACCGCGAGTAACGACAAAGACGGCATCGCGGTCTTTGTCGAGGAGCATCTGCTGTAGCGCCGGGGGAGAACCATCACAAAGGGGACAGGCGCCTTTGCGGTGGCCTCAGGCGATTTGGGCGAATTGATGCCTAAAATCTGCGCGTAAATTCAAATATGGTTGTCTGAACATTACGCTTCCAACCACCGATGGGCTAAAGATATTCTCATCAGTTTGGCAGGGTATTACTCCCGGTAAATGACCTACCGCTCATGGTCGATTTTCGACTGTTTACAGGATGTTTACTCTTGAGCAAAATGTTGTGCAAATAAATCTAATGCCATTAAAAAATGATAGACAACTATATTACCAGCAGAAACAAAAAATAGATAGCGAATAAACGAAGGTAAATCTGAGCAAATGTCAAGAGAATTGAGAATTCGCTACAAAACAATCGGTTATCTTGTTCAGATGTTCAAACAATCGCTACAATATGGATTACTAAGCGTGCGCAATTACAGATTGCGCAGATACGTTTGATAGTGAAAGAGCAAGATCGCGGTCTCTTGGGGAGGAGACATCGATGAAAGCAAATTCAGACAAATCTAAACAGAGTAATAAAGCGACGCGCCGTGTACTGGCAGGCGTCTTGTGCGGAGCCTCCGTTTTGAGCCTGGTACTGTCGCTCGTCATGCCTCCAATCTCGCAGGCCATTGCCAACGATGCCCAGACGGTTTCTACCGAAGAAACTGTGATGGGGGGGGGTTCCTCAAGTGAGTCTACTGGTGTAGACAGCACCACTAACGGGGGTGCCGAAAAGCAGATTAGCGATGATGCCGAGAATGGCGCGAGCGAAGACGCCGCTGCCGCGGGACTGCCGTCCGACGACGCGGAGGCCAAGGGCGCCGCGCAGCCTTCCGATACACAGCCTTCTGATGATGAAACTAACGATGAAAACGCTATCGCTCCCGCTACCGTCAGTGCCGATGGCTATAACGAGGTGAAAGGTAATATTGCTGAGACGTTCACCAATGGCGGCAAGTTCCGACTGACGGATTTTGCCTATTCGGATAAGCAGATCACCATCACCAAAGACACTGCTATCGATCTTGCGGGACACATGCTCTACCGTGGTTCCGGCAACAAAGACTCCTTCTTTGTGGTCGAAAATGGAGCCACACTCACTATCGAGGATTTAGGTAAAACAAAAGACGAACAGACCCTGGTCGAAACGACGGCGGGTCATCTTGCGTCTATGGAATGGGAAACAGGAAACGGCTCAAATAGTGGCACTCCTAAGAGTCTTACTTACTTTGAGACCAAGAGCACGCCCAATCAAGATGGACTCGGCACAACCGAGACTACGATCAGGCATGTCGTTACGGGCTTTGGCGCTATTGATGCGGCATCGGACAGCGGTTCCGTAAAGCATGTGGTCACCGTTAAAGAGGGCGGCACGCTCGATCTCAAGGGCGGCATGATTACCACGGCCGCCAATCTGAGCGATGACGGCCATGTGATTTTTTCTGAGGGTAAAGTCAAAATCGAAGGCGGTTACGTCACCAATGGCAACGGCGGTGGCTGGGGCGGTGGCCTGTGCATAACGGGCGAGAAGGCGGGCGCGAATGCCAGTCTCGAAATGACAGGCGGCGTGGTCGCGGGAAACAAGTCGGGTTCTGGCGGCGGCATCTATGCTGACAAGGGAGCCACCCTGAAGCTTACGGGCGGAATTATCTCTGGCAACGCTACGTATGAAAACACTTGCAACAGCGGCGGCAGTCCCGAAAATGGTTATGGCGGCGGCGTCTTTACCAAAAATGCTTGCGTTAGTATCAGCGATTCGGCAAGCATTACTAACAATCGTGTCGATTCCAATATCTCTGAATCGTTTAACAATGGCCTGCTCGGTGGCGGTGGCATTGCATGTGTAAATGGTGGCAAGCTCAGTATAACGGGTGGCTCAGTTACTGCTAACTACTCCCATGAGGCTGCCGGCGGCGTTTACGCTGGTTTTTACAACCAGACCATCGAGTTTGAAATGACTGGCGGCACGATTGCCGGCAACGTGGCGGAGAACGCTGAGGGCGGCGGTTTGCGTATCGCTGGCGGTGACAACACTGGTACGATGGCAACAATTAGCGCTGGTGAGAACAGCAAGATTTACATTACGAACAACAAGACTATGACGGGTAAGGATCGCGGCGGCGACTGGGGCGGCGGTGGCGTCTTTATCCAGAAGGGCGGCAAGCTCAATATCGTAAAGACGTTGATTGCCGAAAATGAGGCTGGCGGCTGGGGCGGCGGCGTTGGCGCTTGCCCTACGGGCGAAACAATCGTTTCGCATTCCAACGGTGCCGCTATTTATAACAATAAAGATAATAATGGTGAACACTACTCTGCCGGCGGATATGGGAAGAACGAGGATAGTAACTCCGAGTACATTACCGAGCCCTTCAAAAAATCCGGCCATAAGGATTTCTTCCTGGTGCGTAAAAAAGATGGTGCGAACTCGACAATTGCAGTTGTGCTCGGCAAGATGCTCGGCGGCGACTCGGCTGGTTGGCAGGGCACTTGCGACGGCGAGAAGATCACCATTGAGCCAAATGGCGGCGCCGAGGCCAAGTACATGTTCGGTCTTGAGGCCCATCCGACTGCCGATGCCATGGGAAAGGCGCAGACAGCGGCTACGACCATTATCAGTGGCAACTATTCCTACACCCACGGTGGCGGCATCATGACCAACGGCGATCTTGTCGTTGGCGAGGTCAAGGATCTGAGTGTTTATCCGAGCATGAAGCTCAATGCCACCAAGGTGCTTAAAGATGAAAAGGGAATCTCGCAAGGCCTTAGCACGCACAATTACAGATTTAAGTTGCTGCGCCAGGATGGTGACATCGAGCCTTCTTGGAAAGATGACGACACATTTGATATGGGCGATTGCAGTGTTGCGGGCGAGGCGCCTGTTGATCAAACAAACGGCAATATCACCTTCGACTCTGGCAAGGACTATTCTTCGGGACAATACGTTTTCTATCTAGTTGAGGAACCCATCAGCGGCGAAAACGAATCGAATACCAAATTCGACGAGACCATTTACAAGATCGTGGTAAAAGTTGAGGACAATCCATCCGACACTAAATATCTCATGTCGATTCCTATTAATTATTACAAGGTAAAAGAAATAACCGTTTCTAAAAAGACAGAGAAGGATCCCGACTTCAAACCACTTGGTTCCGGAAGCTATTCCGTTGACATCCCACAAGATAGCTCACAAGATAGCACGAAGACTACGGTTACTATCGGTAACAGTAAGAAACCGACCTTTACCAACAAAATCGTGTCTCCCGTCTCCTGGACTCCTAAGGCGACTAAGGTCGTTGAGGGTGGCGAGATGAAGGCGTTTACGCTTCAACTTGCGAAAGACAGCGAATTTAAAAACATCATCGGTACTGCCGTGACCTCTGGTCCTGAGAAGACGCAGACGCTTTCGTTCAAGGACAAAAGCAATGAAACGATTGAGCTCAAGTACTCGCTCTCTGATATCAGGAATAATCCCGACGACCCGGGCGGCTCCACGGGTGGCCCTTTCAAGACCTTTACGTACTATGTGCGCGAGAAAACCGACGGTTCGCAGTTCTCGCACTACACGTACGACCATTCGGTCTACAAGATTGCGGCCAAGGCAACTGTTCAGCCTGATAAGACGATTAAATGTGAAGTGACCTACAGGAAGGGAACCGTTAACTCCAAAGGTGAGTGGGAAAACGCCGATACCGATGACCACGACCTCACCGACACTTCCACCCCCACCTTCACCAACACCTACTCCACTTCTTTGCCCCTTTCTGGTATGTCGGGCGTCACTCTGACGTACCTTGCCGGCGCGGCGGTGCTTTGCGCTGCTGCGGCCTGGATGCACATTCGTCGCAAGGCGAATGCGAAGGGAGGTGAGCGTCGTGAATAAGACAGTTTGCTCCTTCCCGATCTTGTTTGCGCTGCTTGCCCTCCTGATCGGCACCTGCGCGGTTGTGTTCCCCGCTTCCGCGCAGGCCGTGCCGACCTCGGCCGGTTCCATCACGGTGAGAGGCACCGTGGCGCGCAGCTACGACGCCTACCAGATCTTTAGCGCCAACGTCGTCGACGGCGACAGCGACGCCAAGATCGCCACCGACCTCGCCTGGGCAAGCGACGCCGTGCGCGACGCCGCGCTGCCTGTGCTGCACAGCGCCGGCATGCCCAATTCCCAGGCCACCGCACAGGAAGCTGCCGAGTGGCTCAACACCGATTCCCACCTTACGAGCGCGCTGAGCGCACAGCTCGCTCGTTCCCTCCAGAGCTCTGACGCCGTGCCCGTGGCCCTTAACGCGGGCACGGCGGCCAAGCTGTCCTGTGGCTACTGGCTCATCGTCGCCGACGACGACGCCATTGCTCAGGGCGAGGTCGGCACCGCGCCGATCATGGCCCTGGTCGGCGGCAGCGCCGTCACCGTCAAGTCCAAGGCGGCGACGCCCAAGGTCCAAAAGCACGTGCTGGAGGACAGCACCGCCGCCTGGCAGAAGGCCGCCGACGCCACGGTCGCCGACGACCTGTACTGGCGCCTCTCGGCCACGGTCCCGGCGGGCCTCACGGCCTACGACACCTATACGGTGCAGTTCGTCGACACCATGAGCGCGGGGCTCGACCCCTCCAAGGTCGCCGCGAGCATGCGCGTGTACGTGGCGGCGGGCACGGACGGCGGCTTTGACGCGGTCCAGACCGGCAAGGACGGCCGCGTCGGCACCGAGCCCGCGAAGGGCTGGACCGACATCACGGCCCAGTGCGCCACCAAGGTAGCGGCGGACGGAACCTTCACCGTGCGCACCGGCGACCTGATCGCCGCGCTCGGCGGGGCCGACGCCTTTACCGCTGGCGCCCGCGTGGTCGCCGTGTACAACGCACCGCTCAACAGCGCATGCAACCACGGCATCGCGAAGGGCAACCCCAACGAGGTCTACCTGCGCTACCCGCGCTCTCCCTTTGCCGACCAGTCCGGCGATGCCGGCTTCACCAGCACGCCGAGTGACGACGCGTGCGCCTACACCTGGGATCTCGCGCTCACCAAGCGCGGCAGCGACGGTGACAAGCCGCTTGCCGGGGCAGTCCTGAGCATCGTCGACGACCGCGGTCGCACACTGGCGGCCGACGGCACGTGGGATGCGGATGGCAAGGCCACCGTCACCACGGGCGAGGACGGCCGCGTGACCGTCTCGGGCGTGGACTCGGGCAAGCTGGAGGTCCGCGAGCTCAAGGCGCCCAAGGGCTACACCGCCTTTGAGGGCACGCGCTCCGTGACGGTCAAGGCCGAGGGCCTGGACGTCGACCAGGTGGCCGCCGCCAAGCCCAAGCTCACCATCACGGCCGAGTCGCCCCTGCGCGCCGACAGCGCGGACGGGTCGACGGGCAGCCTGGAGGCGTCGCTCATCAACACGCCCACCGGCACGCCCCCTAGCATTACCACCGGAGGCTTTATGCCCTCGACTGGCGATATGGCAATGTACGCCGCGGCCGCCGCAGCGGTCGCCGGAGCCGCGCTCATCGTGGTCGCGCTCCTGGTCAAGCGGGGAGGTGGCAGCCATAAAGAGTAGCTGGCAGCCCCGCAGAGAGCGGGGCGAGACATAGCGAAGCAGATGCTAAGACACAGACAGATAATGACCGATCGAATGAGAACCAACCGGAAAACGGAGGAAAAGAAGATGAGCATGAGCAAGAACATCGCACGCCTGGCAGTAACCGCCGGCCTCACGGCGGCGTTGAGTTTTGGCGGCGTCATGGCCCCGGTCACGATGGCGTTTGCTGAGGGCGCGACGACTTCGGACAACAGCATCACGATCAAAAAGGTCAACGACGCCAACAAGGACAATACGTTCAAGGCCTACCAGATCTTCAAGGCAAAAGTCGCTGATGAGGAGAGCAAAGGAAAAGTTGCTTCCGATATTGAATGGTCAAGCACGACTATCGGGCTCAAGGTAATCGCTGCTATTAAAGGATCTGCCAAGTACAAGGAAATCGTGGATGCAGACGGCGCTGCGACGCTTGCGGACAGTGCCACTGCCCCGGTTGTTGCCGAGTGGCTTGCTAAAAATGTGACGGGTACTTCTGCCAGCTCGGAAACCAACAGCGAGGGTACGCGCGTTGCTCCCGGTGACGTGCTGTATGCAATTGCGGCTGCGATTACAGACGAGACTCCTGCGGGAAATTCTTTTAAGGTGGATGATCCTTGGACGCGCCCGGATGCTTATGGCGATGGTTATTACCTGTTCGTGTCTGACGGCCTTACGGGTACGAATAGGCCGAACACTGGCACCTCCCCGATCTTCGCTATCGTGGGTGGTAAGCCCGTAACAGTCACCGAGAAGACCAGCGTTCCTACCGTCAAAAAGGAAGTTCTTGAGGGCACGAAATGGGGAAACGTGAGTGACTCGTATATTGGGCAGGAGGTTGAATATAAACTGACTGGCTTCGTTGCTGATAATATCGCCACGTTCAACAAATATCAGTATGAATTTCATGACACATTGAGCAAGGGACTGGAGGCTGCTGAGGGATCTGGAAACACGCCGAAGGATCTTCACGTTTATATTGACAACCAAGGCAGCAAGACCGAGATCGCGCAAGGTGACAATGCTGGATATAAGGTAGTTTTACAGCGAGACAGCACTACTAAGAAGGAAAATCTCACCATTGCCTTTACCGACCTTAAGACCGTGAAGGATATAACCGGTAATAGAATTAAAGTTGATGCTGATTCCAAGGTGGTTGTGACCTATAAGGCAACGCTTACCAGCGATGCCGAATACACGGTCACCGGCAACACCAATGATGTCAAACTCGTCTATTCGAATAACCCCATGGTTGACGGTACTGGCACCTCCACGTCGGAGCGAGTTACTGACCATGTCTTCCGCCTGGATGTGACCAAGGTCGAAAAGGGTAACGAGGGCCAAAAACTTGAAGCTACCTTCCAAGTTAAAATGACCAAAGAGGGAAATAATCAGCTTGAGACTAAAAAGTGGCTGACCCAAACTGGCGGCATTACCGACAAAGAGGAAGAGGCCGGAAAATTCACGACCAGCAAGGGCACTGACAAGATTTATATCCCTGGTCTTGTTGCGGGAACGTATGAGATTACCGAATGCAATACTCCTGCTGGTTACAACACCCTTGCTCCGTTTACCATTACGGTGAATCCGACATACGACGAGAACGGCAATCTGACGAATCTCGATGTGACGTCCAGCGATACCGTTATGGTTACCCCCAAGAAAGCAAACGACGCGACCATCCCCGTCACCATTCGGAACAAGAAGGGCTCTGACCTTCCCCTCACCGGTCTCAACGGCGTGACCTTCACTTGGATCGCTGGTGGCGCGGTGCTGTGCATCGGCGTGGCGCACCTTATCCGCAGCCGTAAGCAGGCTGAGGAGTCCGAGCAGGAGTAACGCTCGCTCACCCATCCCTTTGGCAGGTGGGATGTGATGGCCATGAGACTTGCGGACACTTTTCTCGTCCATCGACGTTCTTGCTTTGCCATGCTCTTTTCGGGGCAGACTCCGCGCTGGAGTCTGCCCCGTTTTTTTGGGACAACGAAGCCAGCCTCCACCGTCCGATGCGGGTACGTTCGTCATCGCGTTTCTTGACTCGTATGAGGCTCGGATTAAGGTCCGTAGGCGCACGCGCGGTGCGGACGGTAGAAGGCATTTGCGCCGCAACAAGCGCAAATAAGAATGCCCGGGGTTAGAGGCCCGGGCATTTAACTAAAGCTGAAAACTAGGCCGCCCGCGCTCTCAATCATTTACGCGGGATGCGTCGTTTCCTGTAGCTATTGTATCCCGAATCGCTTCGCCGATTCGGGACATTTTGAAAACTCAAATACGGGCCTATGCCTGATAGACATCTTGTTATTTCCGATAATTATGTATAATTCCAATATAAACTGGAACTAAGCGAAAAAGATGGAAATGAACGAAGCGCTTACCTACTTACAAGAAGCACTAGGCCTCTCCGCCAAGGCTAAAACTTGGCCTGGATCCGCACACTTGCCGCTGCATCTGCGGTCGATTGAGGTCCGCGCCGTTGACGCAAACGGTTTTTCTTTTTTGCTTGCAAGTTTGCCTACTGGCGTCGGGCTTCCCGAGGCTAAGAGAGTCTATAGCCAGCTAGCCTTGCGTGCGGAGGTTCCTGTCGTCGTTTCGTTTCCTGATGCCGATGCGCGCCAACGCAAGGCATTGGTCGCACAAGGAATCCCCTTTGTTTGCCCCGGTAGACAGGCTTTTCTACCATTTATGGGTGCGGCCTGCACGGAGAGGAGCGGCACTCGATTTCATAGTCGCGCGACCAAGATGCCATCCAACGCGCAGGCTGCCGCAATCTGGGGAGCAGAGCAGGAGTCATATCATTCCGATGACCTTTGTCGTGCGCTTGGGATTTCGGCAAGCCGCGCGAGTGAGGCCATAACCGAGCTTGTAGACAGGGGGCTCGCAAGGCGCGAGCGGCGCGAGCGGCGTGTCATTGTGTTTCCCGTTGCCGCGGATCTTCTGCTTAGTGAGCACATGGCAGAGCTCTCCTCGCCTGTCTCGAAGGTCTTTTTTGCAAGGAAGGCGCCGCAGATCGACCGCCTTGCTGACGCTGGGGAGACGGCGCTCGCTAAGCGTTCGATGCTCGCTGCGCCGGGCGTGGAGCAAAAGGCTGTCTTAAGAAGTGCATGGCGTGAGCTGTGTGACCTTGAAGTCGCAGATGGGGAACTGCCGGATAACGAAACGGCGATGATCCAAGTGTGGCGCTATGCGCCTGTGTTTGCCGACTCCTCCCGTATCGACGACATTTCACTTGCGCTATCTTTGGCGGCAATCGACGATGAGCGAATTCAGCTCGAAGTCGATCGCATGTTTGGAAAGGAATATCCATGGCAAGAAGCGCTGTAGAAGGTCTCCAAGAATTTGGACCGTAGGCGGCGTTTCGGTCCTAGCTGCGTTGTCCGGCGCATGAGCTCGCTAATCGGCTATTATTTGTTTAGACAACCTGAGCTGTAGAGGAGTGACCGGCGATGGTGCAGGGCGCCAAACATATGAAGAGCAATAACGCCGCGGGCAACGGTGGCTCAAACCCTCAGCCCAAACCTCAACCAAAGCCCAAGCGCCGTCGCAATCGGCTGCCGCGCTGGGCCGACCGGCTCATCACCATCGTCATCATCCTTATTGGCGTGGGCCTTATGACCTGGCCGTGGATCTTGGACCGGCTCGAGGCCTCGGGCGTGTTCAACCAAATCAGCACCGTGTCCAGCACCGTGGACGCGCTGTCTGCCGAGGAGCGCGAGCGCATCCTGCTCCAGGCGCGCTCCTTTAACGAGCAGCTGGCAGGCGAGGCCACCGAGCTTCCCGCCGACCAGATCGAGCCCTACGCTCAGCAGCTCATCTTTGACCGCGACCCCATGATGAGCTGGGTCGAGATCCCCTCCATCGACGTGAGCATGCCCATCTACCACGGCACGAGCGAGGAGGTCCTTATGGCGGGCGTCGGCCACCTGGAGGGCACGAGCCTGCCGGTGGGCGGCACCTCGACGCATTGCGTGCTCACCGCGCACTCGGGCATGCGCAACCTGAGCATGTTCGACGACATCCATTCGCTGGAGCCCGGCGACCTGGTACTGCTGCACACCATGAACAAGACGCTTGCCTACAAGATGGTGGACTCCGAAGTCGTGCTGCCCGAGGAGATGGAGTCGCTGACCATCGAACCCGGCGCCGACAAGGTGACGCTCGTCACCTGCACGCCCTATGGCGTGAACGACCATCGCCTGCTGGTGCATTGCGTGCGCACCAAGTACAGCAAGAAGGACGTCGATAAGCAAAAGTCGCTCGCCGGCCGCCACTGGGGCAAGCGCGAGTTTGCCGTGCTCATCGTGGTTGTAGCCATTCTGTTGTTGCTGCTGGACATCGTGGTCCACACGATCCGCAAACGCCGCAAGGCCAAGGCCTCGGCATAGGACATTCTCCAGAACCACCACAAAGGGGACAGGCACCTTTGTGGTGGCGGGGCTTCCAAACCATCACAACATTCGATGAAAATCGCGATTTTGACGAAAAGCGTCGAATGTTGTGATGGTTTTCGTTGCGGGCGGGACGGTTTTCATTGTGGACGGTGCGGTTTCGCTGCAGAACCGCCAGCCCGCTGCCTGCCAACCGCCGCCCTCGTTACGTTTTCGCTGCATTTGGGTAAAGCGCCTGCTCCAAGCGGCGTTGCCTTGTATACTAGAGCGGTTTATCTGTTATGCGGAAGGGAGCGCCTATGGCACTCAGCGAGAAAGACGTGCGCGGCATCGCCGAGTACGCAAAGATCGCACTGACCGATGACGAGCTCGCCCAGATGACGTCCTACATGAACGACGCCGTCCAGATGCTCGAGCCCGTCTTGCAATATGACTTGCCCGACGTGGAGCCCACGTTCCATCCCATCGGAAGCCTGTCCAACGTGATGGGCGACGACCTGCGCGAGCCCGAGCGCGACCTGCCGCTCGACGTCGCGCTCGAAAACGCCGGCAGCGCGCGCGACCGCTACTTCCGTGTGCCGTCCATTTTGGGAGAGGGGGAGAGCGAGTAATGGCGCAGAGCTTCGATTCCCTTACCGCCGCCCAGATTGCCGCAGGCGTTGCCGCCGGCGACTTAACCGCTACCGAGGTGGCCCAGGCCTCCCTTGCCGCCATCGAGGCACGCGAGGGCGGGGTTCAGGCATTCCTGCAGGTGTCGCCCGAGCTTGCGCTCGAGGCCGCTGCGCGCGTGGATGCCGACCGTGCCGCAGGCAAGCCGCTGCCCCCGCTCGCGGGCGTGCCGCTGGCCATTAAGGACAACATGAACCTCGTGGGCACGCGCACCACCTGCGCTTCCCGCATGCTCGAGGACTACCAGAGCGTCTACACCGCCACCTGCGTCCAGCGTATGCTCGACGCCGGCTGCCTGCCCATGGGCAAGGCCAACATGGACGAGTTTGCCTTTGGCAGCTCCACCGAGAGCTCGGCGTTCCATCGCACCAACAACCCCTGGGATACCGAGCGCGTGCCCGGCGGTTCCGGTGGTGGCTCCGCCTCCGCAGTCG
>USHA01000056.1 GCA_900554325.1 uncultured Collinsella sp. | reverse complement strand
CTTCATCGTCGTCCTCAAACTCCGGATCGTACCCATAGTCCTCGTCATCGTCCACTAAGGAGTTATATGTCGGAAAATATGGAGCAGCCGTTGCCATCCACGTTTGAGGAGTTCAACGAGCAGCGCAAGGCGGCGTTTATTCGCGTTAAGGATTACAAGCAGGCGGGCAATCGCCTGGTCGGCTTTTTGTGCAGCTATACGCCGCTCGAGATCATCGATGCCGCGGGCGCTGCAAGTGTGGCCTTGTGCGGTACATCCGACGAGGTGATTCCCGAGGCCGAGAAGGTGCTGCCGGCAAATCTGTGTCCGCTCATCAAGTCGACCTACGGTTTTGCCTACTCGCAAAAGTGCCCGTTTACGTACTTTAGCGACATGATCATCGGCGAGACCACCTGCGACGGCAAGAAGAAGATGTACGAGCTACTCAACGAGTTCAAGCGCACGCACATTCTGCATCTTCCGCAGGGTCGTGATCGCGCCTACGAGCGTGAAGGCTGGTACGAGGAGTGCCGCCTGCTCAAGGAGGAGCTCGAGGGCTTCTACGGCATCACGATTACCGACGATGACCTGCGTGCTGCCGTCCGTCGTCGCAACCGCTTGCGTGCGGCCCAGCTCGAGATGTTTGCGCTGCAGGCCAATCAGCCGGCGGCCATGAGCGGCGTCGACTTGATGAGCACTATGTTTGCCGGTACGTTCAGCTTTGATATTGAGGCCTATACGCAGCAGCTGGAGCAAAAGGTCGCCAAGCTGCGCGAGGCCTACGACGCGGGCGAGCGCCCGGTTGCGGCGGACGCCAAGCGCATTCTGATCACCGGTTGCCCGGTGGGCGGTGTGATCAACAAGATTGGCCGCACCATCGAGTCCAACGGCGGCGTGGTCGTGTGCATGGACGACTGCTCGGGCGAGCGCACGGCGGCTATGATGATCGACCCGGACGCGCCCGACATTCTGCGCGCCATCGCCGACCGCTACCTGGATATCAACTGCTCGGTCATGACGCCTAACGACGGCCGCATGGAGAACACGCTGACCATGTGCGAGAAGTACCATGTCGATGGCGTGGTAGAGAGCGTGCTCCAGGCGTGCCACACCTTCAACGTTGAGAGCGCGCGCATGCAGGAGGCCGTCGAGGGTGCGGGTATTCCGTATATGAAGATCGAGACCGACTACAGCAACGGTGACATGGGCCAGATCGAGACCCGCATCGCCGCCTTTATCGAAACCCTGTAGGACAAATGCGGCAAAGGGATAGCTGCTTTGCCGCATAGAAGGAGGATGTCGTGGTTGGCATTGGTATCGACATAGGCTCGACGGCCGCGAAGGCTGCAGTGGTGGAGACGGACGGCGCCATTGCGTGGACCTGCGTCATGCCGACGGGGTATTCGTCGGTCGATGCGGCCGAGCGCTTGCGCGGCGAGCTCGCTTCAGCCGGCTATGACGTGGCGGCCGACGATGTGCGTGTGGTCGCGACCGGCTACGGCCGTGTCGCCGTGCCCTATGCGCACAAGGTCGTGACCGAGATCACCTGCCACGGCACCGGTGCCGTGCGCCTGTTTGGCGATCACGGCACGGTGATTGACGTGGGCGGCCAGGACACCAAGGTCATTCAGCTTAAAAGTGGCCGCGTGGCCAAGTTCGCCATGAACGACAAGTGCGCTGCCGGTACGGGGCGCTTTTTGGAGATCATGGCCGACCGTCTGGGTATTTCCCAACAGCAGATGGCCGACCTTGCGCGTTCCGGTGAGCCCACCAAGATCAGCAGCATGTGCACGGTGTTTGCCGAAAGCGAGGTCATCAGCCTGATCGGTCGCGGTGAGCTGCGCGAGAACATTGCACGTGGCGTGATCGACAGCGTGGTCTCGCGCGTGGCGACCATGGCCGGGCAGGCCGCGGGCGCCCCGTACTACCTGACCGGTGGCCTGTGCGAGAACGCCTTCGTGGTGGAGCGGTTGGGCGAGCTGCTGGGGTCGCCGGTGACCACCTCGCCCCAGGCTCGCTTTGCCGGAGCGATTGGCGCGGCGATTCGCGCACAGGCGCTCAATTAATGCATCCGCCGCAGGCTCGCATTCATGCGTATACTGGGAGAAAATGATTGACCGATGAGAGGAGGTATCGATGGCTGACGATCAGATTAGGCTCACGTCTATGACGGCCGCGAGCGGTTGAGCCGCTAAGTTGGCTCCTGGAGCCCTCGCCCAGGTCCTGGGCGACTTGCCAAATGTGCATAACGACAACTTGCTCGTGGGGTTCGATACCTCTGACGATGCGAGCGTCTTCCGCGTAGGGGAGAACCTGGGGCTTGTGCAGTCCATCGACTTCTTCCCGCCGATGGTCGACGATCCGTTTCTGTTTGGCCAGATTGCCGCGGCCAACTCGCTGTCGGACATCTACGCCATGGGCGGGCGGCCGAGCCATGCCATGAACCTGCTGTGCATTCCGAGCTGCCTGGGCGTTGAGGTCGCCGGCCAGATTCTGGCGGGTGGCGCCGACAAGTGCGTCGAGGCGGGTTGCTCCATCGCGGGCGGCCATACCATCAACGACGACGAGCCCAAGTATGGCCTGTCTGTGAGCGGCTTTGTCGCGCTCGACCGCATGCTCGCCAACAGCGGCGCACGCGTGGGCGATGTTCTGCTGCTGACCAAGGCGATCGGCTCGGGCATTATCACCACGGCCATTAAGGGCGAGCTCATCGAGCAGGACGAGGCCACGGCGATATTTGACTCGATGCGCACCCTCAACGAGGCGCCGATTCGTCTGGCTGAGGGGCTCGAACTCCACGGCTGTACCGACGTTACGGGCTTTGGCCTGATCGGGCATGCGTGCGAGATGGCCGAGGGTTCGGGCGTGCAGATTGAGCTTGCGTCCGGGGCGGTGCCGCTCTTTGACCAGGTGCTCGACATGGCGCGCCTGGGCATTATTCCGGCGGGCGCCTACCGCAACCAGGACTTCTTTGGCCCGCGTGTGACGGCCGATGACGACCTGGAGCCGGGCATGCTGGATGCGCTCTACGATCCGCAAACCTCGGGTGGCCTGCTCATCGCGGCACCCGCTGCTGATGTGGATGAGCTTGCGCGCCGCCTGCATGCCGAGGGTCGTATTGCGGCCGTTGTCGGTCGCGTGTGCGAGCCGGTGCCGGGCGGCCCTGCTGTTCGTGTTGTGCGCTAGTGGCGCGTTTATTTAACTACCTATCGTTTTGGAACGATGAACTTGAAAGGAAAACTATGTCTACCAAGATTGAAGTCAACGCCATAGGCGATGCCTGCCCGCTGCCCGTCGTCAAGACCCTCAAGGCCCTCAAGCAACTCGATGGCGAGGGCATTGTGGTGACCTCGGTCGATAACGAGACCGCCGTCAAGAACATCTCTAAGATGGCGCAGGAGAAGGCCTGCACGGCTTCGGTCGAGAAGGTCGCAGACGCCGAGTGGCACGTGACTGTCGCGACTGCCGGCGCCGTCGCCGTGTCAGATCCCGAGCAGGACGGCGCCGCCTTCTGCGACGCCGGAGCCGGCAAGGGCAAGCTCGTCATTTCCGTCTACACCGACTGCATGGGCCGCGGCGACGACGAGCTGGGCCACAAGCTCATGAAGGCCTTTATCTTTGCCGTGACGCAGCAGGAGGAGCTGCCCGCGACCATGCTGTTCTACAACGGCGGCGCCAAGCTCACCGTCGAGGGCTCGCCGGTGCTCGACGACCTGAAGGGTCTGGCCGAGCAGGGCGTCGAGATCCTCACCTGCGGCACCTGCCTCGATCACTATGGCATTAAGGACCAGCTTGCGGTGGGCGAGGTCACCAACATGTACGTGATCGTGGAGAAGATGGAGCAGGCCGTGCGCGTTGTGCGCCCGTAGCGTATTGGTTGGAGTTGTCATGAGGGAGAAGCGCCCGGCGCTTGTCATCACGTTTCCTACCACGGCGGCCGCCATGGGCTGCGAGTCCCTGTGCATCGAGCGCGGCCTTCCTGGGCGAACGATTCCCGTGCCCGGGGAGGTCGCTGCCGGCTGCGGTTTGGCGTGGAAGGCACAGCCTTCGGATGAGGAACTGCTGCGCAGCGAGCTTACCGCGGCGGGCGTTCCCACCGAGGGCTATACCGTGATTGATATGTGGGAGGTCGTGCGATGATCTACCTGGATAACGCGGCGACGACCATGCACAAGCCGCAAACGGTCATCGATGCCGTGACACAGGCGATGTGCTCGCTCGGCAATGCCGGACGCGGCGCGACGTCGGGTGCGCTCGATGCGGCGCGCACCGTTCACGGCTGCCGCGCCAAGCTTGCGCGTTTGCTGGGCTGCCCGCGTGCTGACCATGTTTGTTTTACGCCCAACTCCACCGCGGCGCTCAACACCGCCATCAATGGCGTGGTGCGCCCCGGCGACCGTGTGGTCACGACGGTGCTCGAGCACAACTCCGTGCTGCGTCCGCTCAACCGCCTGGCGGTAGAGCAGGACGTTACCGTTGAGCATGCAGGCTGCGACGCGAACGGCGTGCTCGACTACGACGAGCTCGAGCAGCTGGTCACGCCGGGCACGCGTGCCGTGGTGGTGACGCGCGCCTCCAATGTGACCGGCAACGCGGTCGACATTGCGCGCGTGGCTGTCATGGCCCATGCGGCCGGCGCGCTCGTGATCGTCGATGCCTCGCAGTCTGCCGGCACGGCGCATATCGATATGCAGGCCATGGGGCTCGACGTGGTGTGCTTTACCGGCCACAAGGGGCTCATGGGTCCGCAGGGGACCGGCGGCCTGGCCGTGGCAGAGGGCATTGACGTGGCGCCGTGGGCCATGGGCGGCACGGGCGTGCACAGTTTCGATGCGTTGCAGCCGCTTGAGTGGCCCACGCGCCTTGAGGCGGGCACGCTCAACGGCCACGGTATCGCCGGCCTTTCTGCCGGCCTCGACTTTATCGAGGCCCAGGGCGGGGTGGAGACGATTGCAGCTCGCGAACGCTCGCTTGCTGATCGCTTCCTTGCCGGCGTGCGCGAGATTCCGGGGATTAAGCTCTACGGTGCGTTTGACCAACCCGCGCGCTCGGCGATCGTGTCTCTCAACGTGGGCGATATCGACTCTGCCGAGATCTCGGACGCGCTCATGCAAGGGTGGGGGATTGCGACGCGCCCCGGCGCCCATTGCGCTCCGCTCATGCACCGTGCGCTGGGGACCGAGCGCCAGGGCGTCGTTCGTTTCTCGTTTGGGTATTTCAACACGACCGAAGAAGTCGACACGGCTATCGATGCTCTGCGCGATTTAGCCTGCTAGAGCGTATATACTTGCGGGATGGGTCTTTTGCCCGTCCCGTTTTTGTTTCGATTCGAAAGGTGGTCCCATGGCTTCATCCGCCCCGCGCGGTCTGCGCTCCGACCATGTCGTCACCGTCGGCATCGCCCTGTTCTCGATGCTCTTTGGCGCCGGCAACCTCATTATTCCGCCGCTGCTGGCGCTGCAGGCAGGTTCTGCCACGCCGGTCGCCATGCTCGGCTTTCTGATTGCCGCCATCGGCCTGCCCGTCATGGGATTTATCGCCGTCGCGCTTGCCGGAACGGCGCGCGAGCTTGCCGGTCGCGTGCACCCCAAGTTTGGTGAGTTCTTTGTCGCGGCGGTGTATCTGGCCATCGGCCCGTGCCTGGCCATTCCGCGTACGAGCTCCACGGCTTTCGAGATGCTCGTGCCGCTGCTGCCCGAGGGCGTTTCGCTCGGCACGGCTCGCCTGGTGTTTGCCGTCGGCTTCTTTGTCATCGCGTTTGCGCTCACGCTGCGCCCGGGCGTCATCACACGCGTGCTCGGTCGCATTACGGGCCCTGCACTCATCGCCCTTATCGTGCTGGTCGTGGGTGCCGCCGTGGTCTCACCGCTGGGACCTGCCGCCGCGCCGCAGGCTCCCTACGATGCCGGTGCCGCCGTGCAGGGCTTTTTGACCGGTTACCAGACCATGGACCTACTCGCATCGCTCGCCTTTGGCATCATCATCGCCGAGACCATTCACGAGCTGGGCGTTACTGATGACAAGCGCGTCGCCTTCGAGATCTCGCGCTCCGGCGTGATCGCCGGCGTGCTCATGGCCATCATCTACTGCGGCCTGGCGCTTGCCGGCATGCAGCTCGGCACCGTGATGCCCGACGCCACTAACGGCGCCGCCATCCTTGCCCGCTCGGCCTCCATGCACTTTGGCCTTGCCGGCACGGTCGTGGTCTTTGCGATCTTCTTCCTCGCCTGCATGAACGTGTGCATCGGCCTCATTAGCTGCTGCTCGCGCTACTTCTGCGAGACGTACGTGGTCGAAGGGGGAGCGGAGGCTTCCGAGGAGGCCATGCGCCGTCCCTTCGCGATCCTCGCCTTTGTGTTCGCGGCGTTTTCGTGCGTGCTCTCCAACGTGGGCCTCGACATGATCCTTATGTTCTCGGTGCCCATGCTCAACGCCCTGTATCCTGTCGCCATCGTGCTGGTGCTTATGGGCTTGGTGCACGGCTTTTGCGACGCGCATCCGCAAGTGTGGGTCTGGGTCGGCGGCGTTGTTGCCGTGCAGAGTGTGATCACCTCGGTCCGCGACGCGTTCTTTGCGGGCGCGTGGCTGTCGTTTGATGCGTTGCCGCTGGCAGACATCGGTGCCGCGTGGGCGCCGATCGCCTTGGTGGCGTTTGTGATCGGCCTGGTCCACAGCCAGTTTGTCGCACATTCGAGGAGCTAGGGCATCGTCGCTTGCGCCAGCGGGGAGTCTCCCCTATAATTTCCCTCGCTTTGGGACACGCAAGGTTTAGACCTTAGCTGCTCAACACCTTCGGGACGTGGCGCAGTTTGGTAGCGCGCCTGCTTTGGGAGCAGGATGTCGCAGGTTCAAATCCTGTCGTCCCGACCATATCTTGCGGGCGTAGTTCAATGGTAGAACCCCAGCCTTCCAAGCTGATGACGCGGGTTCGATTCCCGTCGCCCGCTCCATAAGATAGATTAACGGCTCTGATTTCTTTTTTGGGATCAGAGCCGTTTTCGTACGCGTGCCAGGCGACGGGAATCGAACCCGTCAGGGTGCGAAGCTGAGAAAATGCGTGGGACACATTTACCAGGAGTGTTTGTCCCCAATCTTAAGAAAGAAGTGATTGACATGGCAGAGAACAAGGCAGAGTACTCCGCCCCCGATTGCCTGGCGCCTGCTGCGATCGAGGCGAAGACCGAGGCCGCCGGCGTGACCAAAGCAAATCTGCCGATCGCGAAGGCTTTTCTGCTGGCCATGTTCGCCGGTGCGTTTATCGCCTTCGGTGGCCTGTTCTTCACGGTCTTTATGAGCGATGCGACCCTTGGTTGGGGCGCCCAGCGCTTCGTGGGCGGCCTGTGCTTTTGTCTGGGCCTGGTGCTCGTGCTCATTTGCGGCGCCGAGCTCTTTACTGGCAACTCGCTCATGGTCTGCGCGCTCAAGAGCAAAAAGATCACGCTCGTACAGATGCTCAAGGCATGGGCCATTGTTTGGATCGGTAACTTTGTCGGCGCCCTGTTCGTCGTCTTTTTGGTGTACATGGCAGCCATCTATAAACTCAACGGCGAGGCCGTCGCCAACACCATGGTGAGCGTCGCCGCCGGTAAGGTTTCGATCGATGCCGTCACCATCTTCTTCCGCGGCATCCTGTGCAACATCTTTGTGTGCCTGGCCGTGTGGATCGGAACCGCCGGTAAGACCGTGGTCGACAAGGTCGTTGGAATCCTGCTGCCCATCGCCGCCTTTGTGGCCTGCGGTTTTGAGCACTGCGTCGCCAACATGTACTTTTTGCCCATGGGCGTTTTAATGCACGCTTGTGGCTATGGGGCGGACGTCGCCGGCGCCGATGCCCTCAACGCCGCCGGCCTGGCGCTCAACCTTTCGGTCGCCACGCTGGGCAATATCGTGGGCGGTGCTGTGATCGTGGCACTGGGCTACTGGTACATCTACGCCAAAAAAGAGGCCTAAGGGCCCCAAGCTATAACCGACCATAAAGGGACAGGTTTATTTTGGCAGGTTTTGGACGAGGCGCTGCGCCGTCTTGCCATGAGCTGCCATAATGGACCTGTCCCTTTTTTGCATACGCGTTGCCAATTTTGGTTGATGGCGAACTATGGGGACCTGCTTTTTATTGAACATGTCGAAAGGCTCCCCATGAGCGACTGCGAATCCATGCCTGCCGAGGTGCGCGACCGCCTGCGCTCCATTCCCGCCGTCCACGAGCTGCTGGCCGAGTGGCCGGTCATGAAGGCTGCCGGTGATGCGGGCGACACGATGGTGCGCGAGGCCGTTGCCGTCGAGCTCGATGCCGAGCGCGCGGCGATTCGCTCTGGCGCCCCCGCAAGGAACAAGCGCGAGCTCGCCTTGGCCATTGAGCGGCGGACCCACCGCCTGTCGCTGCCGACCCTGCGCCCCGCCGTCAACGCGACGGGCGTTGTGATTCACACCAACCTGGGCCGTGCCCCGCTCGCTCCCGCGGCGGTGCAGTCGGTGACCGACGTCGCCCGCAGCTACAGCACGCTCGAATACGATGTCGCGACTTGCGCTCGCGGAGGGCGCAAGGAGCATGCCGCGCGTCTGCTGCGCACGCTTACGGGGTCGCAGGATGCCCTGGTCGTCAACAACAACGCCGCGGCGGTGCTGCTGGTGCTTGCTGCGCATGCGTGCGGCAAAGAGGTCATCGTGAGCCGCGGCGAGCTTGTCGAGGTGGGTGGCAGCTTCCGCATTCCCGATATCATGGCGGCTTCGGGCGCCAAGCTCGTCGAGGTGGGCTCTACCAATCGCACGCATCTGGACGATTATCGAAGCGCCATTACACCCAACACGGCGATGATCCTGAAAGTGCATCCTTCCAACTATCGTATCGAGGGATTCCACGAGGAAGTTTCCGCGGCAGAGCTTTCTGCGCTGGCGCATGAGCACGGGCTTCTGCTGTACGAGGACCAGGGTTCGGGCGCTTTGCTTGCAGATGGCGTGCTCACCGATGCGGGGGAGGCGCCCACAGCTGCTTCGCTTGACGCCGGCGTGGACGTTGTCTCGTGCTCGGGCGACAAACTGCTCGGCGGCTCGCAGGCGGGCATTATCCTGGGCAGCACCGAGGCGATTGACGCCTGTGCCGTCCATCCACTCATGCGCGCGCTTCGCCCCGGCAAGCTCACGCTCGCGGCGCTCGAGGCCACCCTTCGGCTGTATGTGACGGGACCCGAGGTGGCACATCGTGAGATTCCGGTGCTCAACATGCTTGGTAGCGCGTCGGCCCCGCTCGAGCGTCAGGCCAAGCGTCTGCGCGATCGCATGCTGCGCAGGCTGCGCGACGCTCAGTGCGAGGAGGCGGTGGATCTGCAGGTTGTCGAGGGCGTTTCTGCCCCTGGCGGCGGGTCACTGCCGACCGTCGAGCTCCCGACGTTTTGTGTCGCCGTCCGTCCTGTCGATGGACACCTGTCTGCCGACGGTCTCAAGCGTGCCATGGTCCAGGAACCCGATACGCCGGTCGTGACGCGTGTGCAACACGACCAGGTGCTGTTTGACGTTCGAACGCTGTTGCGTGATACCGATCTTGATCTGTGTGCGGCGGCGTTGGCGGAGGCCGTTCGCGTGGGTTTGAATCGATGACTGCGCGTGAGCATGTCGAATGCCCCGTTGTCGTTGGAACCGCGGGGCACGTCGACCACGGTAAATCGGCCCTTATCGAGGCACTGACCGGCAAAAATCCCGACCGTCTGGAGGTCGAGCGGCGCCGCGGTATGACCACGGAGCTCGGTTTTGGCGAGCTTGAGCTTCCCGGCGGCAAGCTCGTCGGCTTGGTCGACGTGCCCGGACATGCGCATTACCTGCGCGCCATGGTGCAGGGCGCCACCGGTGTGGACGTTGCCTTGCTGGTGGTTTCTGCCGTTGAGGGCGTCATGCCGCAGACCCGCGAGCACGTTCGCGTGCTGGAGCTTTTGGGCGTGACGCACATGGTCGTCGCGCTCACGATGCGCGATCTGGCCGATGACGAGATTGCCATGCTGGCAGAACTCGATATCGAGGCATTTCTCGAGGGGACTGTGTTTGCGGGGGCCTCGATCGTGCCGGTGTCCTCCAAGACGGGCGAGGGCCTGGGCGAGCTGCTCGCGGTGCTCGATGACGCGGTTTGCTCGTGCCCGTCAGAGCGACAGGAGGCAACTGCGGGCTCGGGCACCGCGCCCCGGCTTCCCATCGACCGCTGCTTTAGCATCAAGGGCACCGGAACCGTCGTGACGGGCACGCTGCACGACGGACCCGTGTCGGTGGGCGATGAGCTCGTTGCGCTGCCGTCGCAAACGCGCTTCCGTGTGCGCGGGATTCAGGTTCACGGGGATACCCAGCGTGCGGTCCCTGGTCAGCGTGTGGCGCTCAACTTGGTGGGCGATGGCGTGGCGGGCCTCAAGCGCGGCGAGATGCTCGGTGTTGAGGGCTGTGTGGGCCAGACGCTGCGCTTTATGATGCAGCTAACATATGTGGGGCGCGACGGTGCGCGATCCGGCGTACTTGCTTCGGGCACGCGTGTGCACGTCATGGCCGGCACGGCCGAGGTGCTCGGCCGCATTATGCTCATGGAGGGCGAGGCTCCCCTGGCGGTCGGCGAGACGCGTGTGGTGCAGGTGCGCCTGGAGCGACCGTTGCCGTTACGCGCCGGTGATCACGCGGTCGTCCTGTCGTATTCTCCGATTTCGCTGCTTGGCGGCGGGCGCGTCCTGCTTTCACGTTGTCGCCGCGCGAGGACTCTGTCGGCGGGGGAGCGAGCGCTGTATGCGGCGCTTGAGACCGGTGATGCTGCGGGTGCGGTAGGCGGGTGGCTGGCCCTGCGGTCGCTGCCTGTTGCCGCCGCCGATGTCGCCGCGGCGCTTGATCTTGTTGCCAGTGAGGCTGACGCCGTTTTGCGGGGGCTTGTTGCCCAGGCTGCCGTGCGCGAGCTTGATGTGGGCGATACGGCGCTTTACGTCGATACCTCGGTTCTCGATGCTGCGATGGATGCGCTGGCAGCCACCTTGTCTGCCATGCACGCGGCGGCCCCCAAGGAAACCGGGTTTACGCCCGGCGCGGTCGCGTGCGTGGCGTGGTCGGGCGCCGGCGACGATGTCGTGATGGCGCTTATTGCCGAGGCCCGTGCACGCGGCGTGTGCGCTGTCGACGGTGCCGAGGTATTCGACCCGCACTCCGCCGCCGCGGCGATACGCGTGGTGCGCGAGGCCTCCGAGCGCATTGTCGCGTTGCTGGACGAGACTGGCCTCGATGCGCCGACGCTCCCCGAGGTGGGCGAGCGCCTGCAACTCGATCGCGACACTATGACGCGTGCCCTGCGCGAGCTTTCGCTCAACCGCTCCATCGTTAAGGTCGATCGCGACGTCGCCCTGTCCGCTGCCTCCGAGGCCCATGCGCGCGAACTTGTTACTGCTACGATTGAGGCTGCCGGCGGCGCTACCACCACGAGTGTGCTGCGCGAGGCGCTGGGCGTGTCGCGCAAACGAACCATCAGCATCCTGGAGCATCTGGATGCCGTTCGCTTTACGCGACTCGACAAAGACGAGGGCCTGCGCTACCTGCGGTAGCCTGGCTGCCCGGTTTGGTAAAATACCGCCACACTTGGGAACGGATGGGCTCCGGTGGGCCCCGCGGTCCTCAAAACCGTTGCGAGGCGTGCAAAACGTCTTGGATGTGTTCGATTCACATACGTTCCCGCCAACGCATCTCGCCAAAACCACCACAAAGGTGCCTGTCCCCATTGTGGTGGTCTGGACCACGGGGACGAAACAGCTTCGAAACACGGATTTTGCACGTCAGGTGCTCAAAAACGCTTCTACCTGCATCGTAATCAAAACGAAACATCTGCTCGTCGGCTTATGCGAAACTTTGCTGCAACAGTGCGATATTATCCATACTCGATAAAGCTCGCGGCGCATGGGGCGCCTCGAACGACACCTTTCTTTTCCATCAATTGGAGGAAGCATGAGCTACACGCAGAAAGTTCTCGACGAGCTCAAGGCCCGCTATCCCGAGCAGCCTGAGTTCATCCAGGCCGCGACCGAGATCCTCGGCACCATCCAGCCGGCGCTCGACGCCCATCCCGAGTACGAGGAGGCCGCCCTGCTTGAGCGCCTCGTCGAGCCCGAGCGCATCGTTATGTTCCGTGTCCCCTGGGTCGACGACCAGGGCAAGGTCCAGGTCAACCGCGGCTACCGCGTCGAGTTCAACTCTGCCATTGGACCCTACAAGGGCGGCCTGCGCTTTAACCCGACGGTCACCCTGGGTATGCTCAAGTTCCTGGGCCTGGAGCAGATCCTCAAGAACAGCCTGACCACCCTTCCCATGGGCGGCGGCAAGGGCGGCTCCGACTTTGACCCCAAGGGCAAGTCCAACAACGAGATCATGCACTTCTGCCAGTCCTTCATGACCGAGCTCTATCGCCACATCGGCCCCAACACCGACGTTCCCGCCGGCGACCTGGGCGTTGGCGGCCGCGAGGTTGCCTACCTGTTCGGTCAGTACAAGCGCCTGACCAACGAGTGGACCGGCGTCCTCACTGGCAAGGGCCTCTCCTTTGGCGGTTCGCTCGCCCGTACCGAGGCCACCGGCTACGGCCTGGCCTACTTTGTGGACGAGTACCTCAAGAGCCGCGGCGACTCCTTCGAGGGCAAGAACGTCGTCGTTCACGGCTCCGGTAACGTCGCCATCTACGCGGTCCAGAAGGTCTCCCAGCTCGGCGGCAAGGTGCTGGCCTGCTCCGACACCCACGGCTGGGTCGAGGATCCCGACGGCATCGACTACACCGTGCTCGAGCACGTCTACAACAAGAAGCGCTCCGGCCACGACAAGGGTGTCACGCTCGCCATGTACGTTGACGAGAAGCCCAACGCCGTGTGGCACGAGGGCGACGGCCGCGGCGTGTGGCAGCTGCCCTGCGACATCGCGCTGCCCTGCGCTCGCGAGAACACGCTGCTGCTCGAGGACGCCAAGGCGCTCGTCGCCAACGGCTGCAAGGTGGTCGGTGAGGGCGCGAACATGCCCACGACCATCGAGGCTACGACCTACTTCCAGGAGAACGGCGTCGCCTTTATGCCCGGTAAGGCTGCCAACGCCGGCGGCGTGCTCGTGTCCGGCCTTGAGATGAGCCAGAACGCTGAGCACCTGTCCTGGACCTTCGAGGAGGTTGACGGCAAGCTCGAGCAGCTCATGCGCGGCATGTTCCACAACGTGGATGACACCGCCAAGGAGCATGGCCAGGAGGGCAACTTTGTCATGGGCGCCAACATCGCCGGCTTCCTGAAGGTTGCCGACGCCATGCTCGCCCAGGGCGTCTGCTAATTCTTCGCTCGACATAGCATGTGATGAGGCTCCCAGCTATCCGGCTGGGAGCCTTTTTCTATCCCGGAGGACTCCTCATAACTTGCGGTGAAATACGGACTGTTTAGCGCCCCAGAACGGCTAATCAGTCCGTATATCACCGCAAGTTATGTATGGGTTGATTTCCGATCTCAGCCGAACACATTAGGCAAATAGGCCATTCCCGCAGCTAGCCGAACGCCCCCGCGGCCCCTCCTGGGGTCCGGGGGCGGTATTTCCCCAGTTGAAGGAACGGTGGAGATGTGTTTCGATGGGTCCGGTGGCCATGCTCCGCCCGCCGCCCGGCACCTCTTCCCAGACTCAGCCGG
>USHA01000055.1 GCA_900554325.1 uncultured Collinsella sp. | reverse complement strand
GAGGACATTACCGACCGAGCCGGCATCGCCCACTGCACCCAAGCACAGGCCGCCGAGCTTATGGCTTGCGTCGAAGGCGCCCGTGCCGTCCACCACGCCTATAGCGTGGACGTGCTCGTACCCAACCGTCGCGAAACGCTCGAGGCCTTCCCCGAGATTCCCAGCGATCGGGCAACCATTGATGACTATCTTCGCCTCATGCTGAAAGGAGCTTCGAAATGAAACGCGCCTTTATGTCCGAGCTCGCCATCGCTCGCTCGCTTATCCCGAGCATTGCAGGCGTCGGCCTGTTCATGTTTGTCGTGCTGACCCTTGCCAACGCGTCGGATGTCGATTCCGGCATGAGCGCCGGCGCCTGTGCGGTCAGCGCAATGTCGCCCATCATAATCATGAACTCGCTAGCTGGCTACGATAACCAAAACGGCTGGGAGCGTTATCGAGCAACGTTGCCCTTCTCGCGCAAAGACATCATCTGCGCACGCTACCTGTGCATCGTTGTCTTCTCGGCCATCATGGCCTGCGCCGCCGCGCTTCTGAGCATCGTCTCCATCCCGCTTTTCAACAGTGCGGGCATCCCCTCGACGGGACAGGCCGTCTTTGAGACCGCAATGGCCTCGGCGGCATCGATGCTCATCTCCCTCATGATGGTGTTTTTGGCGCAGCCGCTGTTCTTTCGATTTGGACACATGGAGGCGCTGCGCCTATCCGTTGGCCTGTTTGCCCTGCTTGGTTGCGGCACAATGGCCACGCTGAGCTCCTCCAACCCCATCAGCAACTGGCTCATGTCGATTGCCGGAGCAAATCCCGATCCCGCCGTTCTGGGCTGTCTGTGCGCAGGAATTGCCGTGCTGGCCCTCGCGCTATGTGCAATCAGCTGCACCGTCAGCACCAAGGTTTATCGAGTACGCGACCTGTAATCGACAGCTAAAAAAGCTTAGGTGGTACCCCGCTTATTTTTTCAATGAAACAAGGCGGCATAGCGTCACCACCGCCCCTCACAGCAGGCCGTCTAGTTCTTGGCAACCAAAAAGACACCGTCAGCATATCGAAGGTGAATACTTTTCCGAGAAGTGAACGAGTAAAAACAGTGCCCTGTAGCATCGACATTTTTAAGGACTCAATTCCTGCGGTTTTTGTCTAAGAATCCTGCAGTTTTGTTCGAAAAAAGCGTGCATGTTCCAGGGGTCCAGATTTACTCGTTCACTTCGCGGAAAACCATTCACCTTCGATTCGAGCCTTAACCAAATGCCCTCTCGAACTATGGCCCCTGTCTCACCACAGCGATATCAAAGCTTCATGGCGGGACGGTATCATCGGACGAGCGCCGTAAATCTGGCGCGGTCGTTCTTTGGGGAGGCATTTCACCCGTGTCGTGGGTCGCAGCAGCATTTGTGTCGGCTTTCTTTGCCGGCATCACATCTATCCTGGCCAAATGCGGCATCAAGCAGACCGACTCCGATGTCGCGACGGCCATTCGCACCTGCGTGGTGCTCGTTTTCGCCTGGGCAATGGCGGGCATTTCTGGATCCATTGGAACCATCGGCAGCATCGAACCCAGATCCTGGCTCTTTCTCGTCCTCTCGGGACTCGCTACCGGTGCTTCGTGGATCTGTTACTTTAAGGCGTTGGGCATCGGAGACGTCAATAAGGTCGTACCGGTCGACAAGATGAGCACCGTACTCGCCGCACTGATCGCCATCGTACTTTTTGGCGAGACGAGCAACCTTGCGGTTAAGCTCGTGGGAACCGCTGTCATCACCCTCGGCACGTTTTTATTGATCGAGAAGAAGCAGTCTGCCGGACCCGAGCAGCAGCAAGACCGGACCTGGCTCGCTTACGCCCTCGGCGCCGCCGTATTCGCGGCGCTCACGTCCATCCTTGCCAAGGCTGGCATCGAAGGCGTCGAATCCAGCCTGGCCACGGCAATCCGTACCTGTGTGGTACTGGTTATGGCATGGGCAATCGTGGCAGCTAAAGGCAAGATGGGCCAAGCCGTGCACGTAGACCGCTATGAACTCGTATTTCTCGCGGCATCGGGCATTGCGACTGGCGCATCGTGGCTGCTATACTACTACGCCATCGCCACAGGCCAGGTGAGCGTCGTGGTGCAGATCGACAAACTATCGATTGTCGTATCGGTACTATTTGCGCGCCTGGCATTCAACGAAAAAGTCTCGCGACGCAGCGCTATCGGTCTCGCCCTCATCGTACTGGGCACCGCCGCGCTCGCGGTTTGGAAATAGCGCCGATTCCGAGCGAGATCTAGGCGCTCGCAAATCCATGACACAGCGCCACACCGGGCCTAGGGTGCTTGTATCGACCGTGCGCCACCGTGCTACTTGCGCAGCGACTTGGGCAGCGGAATGCCGGCGGCGATGACGGCGGCGATGATCATACAGATGATGCCTTTGAGCGGGAAGCACATGAGCAACAAGCCCACGACCATAACGGGTTGGCGCATGACCGCACCCATCGTCGATGCCGTGCAGACGGCGACGCAAAAGACCGGATCGGCGCCGGTAAGGATGGCAAGGCCGTAGCCCAGGCTTACGCCCGAGAAGATAACCGGGAAGAAGTGACCGCCGCGCCAACCAAGGTTGATGAGGGCGGGGGTCAGCATGGCCTTGACCAGACCGGTCGCGATAAGCACGCCGGTGGGAATGGTCAAGTAGGTTTCCATGAGCACGTCGGCCTGGGTCTCGCCGGCAAACATGGTGTAGGGCAGGACCGTGCCGCAAATGGCGAGCGCCAGACCGGCTAGCATGGCCTTAACGACAGGACGCTCCCCTATTGCATGGGCAAGCGCTTCGCTCGCGTGCTCAGAGACAAAGTACAGCCAGCCGCAGATTGTTCCGATCAACGACAGAGGGACGAGCCAGGTAAGCTCTAGGTTGCCCACCTCGGCGGACTCGAACCTGGGCATGCCCATGCCGCCGCCCACAAGCTGGCCAAGCAGCAGGTAGGTACCCAGACCGCCGGCAATCGCAATACCGTAGACCACCGTCTTTTGCGCCTTGGGCAGCTTGATCGTAATCTCGCCGGACGCGGAGCCCTCGTCGCCGTCGGCACTACCGGCAAGCGGCGCCACAAAGCCAAAGACGGGCGCGGTAAAGAGCGCCGTCAGGGCAGCCTGGGTACCCAGCAGCGTGAGCTCCCTAAACTCGGCGCCAAAGCGACGCATGCGGTCGCCGACCCAGCTGCACAGACCAGCGATAACGCCGGTCAGGCCGGCCTCCGGTCCAATGCTTCCGCCAAACAGCAGCGGCAGCAATGCCGCGAGCGAAAGCTTGCCCAGGTTGTCGTACGGGTAGCGCCCGTCTTGCTTAACCTTAGCCATCACCTGGTTGAGGTCATCGGTCTTGGTGCCTGTCATCTTTTCGTACAGACCGATTAACAGGCCGCCCAGCAGACAGACAAAAAACGGGTACGGCAAAAAGCCAAACGGGCCGCTGGCAAGCTCGGGCGAAGCGACGCCCAGCGCGTGCGGAATCTCGGTCCATAGATAGTCGATACCGTGCTCCATCGCAAAAAAGAACAGCCAGACCGCGGCACCTGCGAACGCACCGGTCACGGCAACGCTAAGTAAAAACAGCGCGCGGTTTTTGGGTTTGGCAAGGTTATCCATCGGGTCCTCCCGCGGTCAAAGTCGACATAGTTACGTTTTATTGTAGAGCGAGCGTTGCCCGAACGAGCCAACCGTCTGCGCCGCGAACGGCACCATTGGGAGCTATAGTGGGGCAAGCTCAAGACTTATCCGTTGATAATCGAGGCAATCTCGCGCAAATCGTCGGCAAAGTAGATGCCTTGCTGGCGCCTCGGGCTCGAAAGCCCCTTATCAATCATGTGCCCGAGCAGCGCCTTAAGGTCGTTGTAGTAACCGTCCAGGTTATACAGGATGCACGGCGCACTCAGGTGCCCCAACGACACCGCGGACATGACCTCGGCAATCTCCTCGAGCGTGCCCGTCCCGCCGGGAAAGGCAATGAACGCATCGCCGAGCTCAATCATCTTGGCCTTGCGCTCCGCCATATCGCTCGTCACGATGAGGTCATCGATACCGTCATGTTGAAACTCGGCCTCGATAAAAAAGCTCGGCTCCACACCCGTCACGTGTCCACCCGCCTCGAGTACACTATCGGCAAGCGCACCCATCAGGCCCGATTTTGACCCGCCGTATACCAGCGCGTGTCCGTTGGCGCCAATCCAGTTGCCCAGCTCCTGCACCGCGGGCAGAAACGCCGGGGCATTGCCAGTGTTGGCACCCAGGTACACGGTGATGTTCATATTCAGTCCCCCTTATCGTGACGCGCGGCGCCCGTTTTAGCGCTGGCGTCGACGATACTCGCGCACGCGACGCGAAAGATCGGCAAGCTCGACGCGATCGAGCTCTTCCAAATGCTCCAAATCATCCATAAAGCGCGCCATGGTGTCCTTTTGACGTATCTTGATAAGCGTATTGCAGTAGTTCACCGCCACGCCCGTGAGCATGGCGATGTAGAAGATGCTGATGACGCTCAGAATGACGGTAATGGCGCGGGCAACCGGTGTCTCGGCCGGAATGTCACCAAAGCCGATGGTCGAGACCGTCTCAAAGCTAAACCACAGGCCATCGCCAAACGTGAGGGTCGTGGGCTCGGACAGCCAAACGGCCGTCGAGCACAGCAGATAGAAGATAAGAAACAGGCCCGTGATGCGCGCAAAGCCAGCCTGGCGCAACACGTCGGTAAGCGTCGTCAACTTGTTCATCGCGACCCCTTTTCCCAGACGCCCAATCACGTTCGCTCGGTATTGTCCCACGCCTCCCCCGCAAACGAAACTAGTCATTGGGGACGTTCTTAAATGACTAGTCAAACAAGAACGTCCCCGATGACTAGTCGTTTAAGAACGTCCCCAATGACTGCCGGGCGGGAGCGTTTAGCGGTGCAGCTGCCGACTGGGCAGGTTGAGCTGGTATCCTTATGCGGTAATGTCTCGATTCGTTAGGATTGCATGTGAGAGCCGCCACTGTCCTTCGTTCAGTTATATATCGCGCCCTGGCCGTTGTGCTTGCCGCGCTTGTCGTGCTGAGTTCTATCGCGCCTGCCCAGGCTTTTGCCGATGACTCTAGTCAGCCAGTCAAGACGGTCCGCGTTGGTTGGCTCGTCAACAGCGAAGGCTTCCAGAACGGCACCCCCGGGGAGCGTCTTTCGGGATGGGGCTACGAGTACCTCCAGACCCTGTCGTACTACACGCCCGGCTGGCGGTACGAATACGTCTCCGGCACCTTCACCGAGCTTATGGACATGCTCGAGGCGGGCGAAATCGACCTCATGCCCAACATCTCCTATTCCGAGGAACGCGCCCAAAAGCTGCTCTTTTCCTCGAACCCCGAGGGCACCGAGCGCTACTACATCTACGCCAAGCCCGATCGCGACGACCTGACCAAGGGTGACCCCCAAGCGCTCCAAGGCCTTACCATCGGCTACAACCCCGACGTTATGCAAACCTTCGTTGGCCAGCAGTGGCTCGCCAACGAAGGCATTACCTGCACATACAGGGAGTATGACGGGGGATCCATGCTCTTTGACGCACTCGCAAACGACGAAGTCGATGCCGTCATCATGAACGACACCATTTCGTCGCCCGATGCCTCCCCCATGTTCTACGTTGGCTCGAGTGATTACTATTTTGCCGTCCCCAAAAGCCGCCCCGACCTGATGGACGACATCAATGCCGCCATGTCGGCAATCGCCCGCGTCAACCCACGCTATATCGACGAAGTCAAATCTAACTACTCGGCCCAAAACAGCGGTTCATCATCGCTCAACGGCCCCGAACGTTCCTGGCTCAAAGCAAATGACAACACCATCACGCTTGGCTACATTACGGGCAAACTCCCCTACTGCAACGAAGACGAAGACGGCAAAATGGAAGGCTCGCTCGCATCGCTTGCGACGACGTTGCACGATAAATTTGGCATTACGGTCAAAACCGTCGCCTTTGATAGCTACAAGATGATGTCAAAGGCCCTGTCAAAGGGAAGCATCGACGCTGCGCTGCCGGTATACCGAGATTACTGGTTTGCCGAGCAATCTGGCGTTGTGCAGTCGGTATCGTTGGGAACCGTGTCCCTCACCGCCATCCACACCGGCGGCAACCTGAACAAAGACCTTCAGAACATCGCCTGCACCAAATCATCGTTTATCAACCAAAATGTACTTGAAAGTCTGTTCCCCACAGCGACCGTGACCGAATACCGATCCGACGATGAAGCGTTCGACGCCCTCAGGAAGGGAACGGTGCACTGCATCCTCGCCCCCAGTTCACGCGTAAAAACCATCGGCGACCGTTATGATCTCGAGGACTGCGAGACGGCCGAGCTCCCTGACACCTGTGAGCTCTCGTGCTGGATTTCGCGCGGAAGGCCCGAGCTGCTGGGAATCATCAACAAGGGCATCATCAATGCCGGAGAATCGCTCTCCGCAAGCAATTACTCATCCACGTCGTACACGGCCCAGGAATCCAACACGCTTCAATTCCTTTATCGCAACCGCGCCGCCGTTGCAGCTGTCCTCATCGGTGTGTTGTCGGTCGGCATCGTCCTGCTCATCTGGGCGCTCGTACGCGCTCGGACCGAGCGCAAAAAAGCCGATGCCGCCAACGCCGCTAAGACGGCATTCCTCACGCGCATGAGCCACGACATCCGTACGCCGCTCAACGGCATCCTGGGCCTTATCGAGATCGAGGAATTGAAGGAAGGCGATATCCAGGTCGCCCGCGAGAGCCGTGCCAAGGCGCGCGTTGCCGCCAATCACCTGCTCTCGCTGATCAACGACATCCTCGAGATGGGCAAAATCGAAGACCGCAAGCTAACACTGGAGCATGCGCCTTTTAACCTCAAAGAGCTCTGTGACGATACGCTGGTTCTGTGCAAGCTCCGCGCGTCCAGTAACGGCATCACAATGCAGGACAATAGTCTGCCGTACGCCACGGGGCCATACATGATCGGCAGTCCTACCCATATCCGACAGATCATGATCAACCTGTTAGACAACAGCATTAAGTACAACAAGCACGGCGGCTCCGTCACCTTTAGCTCAAAGACCAGGCCACTCGATAACGGGCGCGCGCTCTTTTGCTTTAGCGTTTCGGATACCGGCATTGGTATGACTCCCAAGTTTTTAAAGCATATCTACGAGCCGTTTGCCCAAGAAGGTGACGATGCGCGCAGCAAGTTCCAAGGAACCGGCATGGGCATGCCAATCGTCAAGTCGCTTATTGAACTGATGGGCGGCACGATTGAGATTTCGAGTGAGGTTGGCGTGGGGAGTACGTTCAACGTCCAGATTCCGCTCGATATCGACAAAGACCCTCAGGCAAGAGAGCGCGCGGACGAGCAAGCAGACAGCTGCTCGCTTGCCGGCATGAACGTTCTTTTGGCAGAAGATAACGAGCTCAATGCCGAGATTGCCCAGGCGCTGCTCGAAAGCGAAGGCATTGTCGTAACTCGCGCCGCCGATGGCAACGAAGCGGTCGACCTATACGTTGGCCGTCCCGCCGGCAGCTTCGATGCGATCCTGATGGACATTATGATGCCGGACATGGACGGTTACGAGGCAACCCGCGCGATTCGCCTGAGCGAGAAGGTCGATGCAGCCGATATCCCCATCATCGCGCTCACCGCCAACGCCTTTGCCGAAGACGCCAAGGCGGCACACGACACCGGCATGAACGCCCATCTGTCCAAACCGCTCGACTTTAATAAGCTCAAAAACATACTCGCCCGCATCAAGAAAAACGGAGCTGTTTCGCTATAGTTTGTGCTCAACAACCACGCACGACCAGAAAGGAAGCCAACGATGTTTAGGCCCTTACGTCGAAAGAAACGCGCCATCACTGACGAGGAAGCGCGCGAACTGCTCGCCACCTGCAAGCGCGGCGTCTTTGCCGTCAACGGCGACGATGGCTACCCGTACGCCATTCCCGTCAACTACTTCTTTGACGCCGAGCACAACAAGATTTATTTCCATGGCGCCAAGGCTGGCCACAAGGTCGACGCACTCAAGCGCGATGACAAGGTCTGCTTTACCGTTTACGGAAACGAGTGGTACCAGGACGGCGACTGGGCTCCCTACGTTATGAGCACCGTCGTCTTTGGCCGTTGTCGCCTGGCGAATGACACCCCCGCGTTTATCGAGAACAAAGTCCGCCAGCTCGCCCTTAAGTACTACCCTTCTGCCGAGGAAGTCGAAGAGGAAATCGCCAAGGACACTAAGGGCGTCCAGCTCTACGAGATTACGATTGAGCATCTTTGCGGCAAGCAGATTCAAGAAAAGTAAGCCCCTCAGCAGGCCTCATCAATAACAATATGGCCCGGTTCCAACCCACCTTGGAACCGGGCCATATTGTTATAAAGCGTCGGCGGCGATGTGCGCCAGCGCCTCGACGAGCTCTTGCGAGCTCACAGGCTTGCTCAGGTGCGCGTCCATGCCTGCCTCACGCGAAAGTCTGCGGTCGTCGGCAAAGGCGTTGGCGCTCACAGCGATAATCGGCGTGGTCACGGCATCCTCGCGATCGAGTGCTCGAATCCGACGCGTGGCCTCAAGGCCATCGATACCAGGCATCATGATGTCCATCAACACCACGTCGTACTCGTGCGGCACGCTCGCGGCAAATGCCTCAACGGCAGACTCGCCATCCTTAGCATGCGTCACGACGGCACCGGCACGGCTGAGCGTAAACTGCGCGATCTCGGCATTCAGATCGTTATCCTCTACGAGCAAAACGCGCAGGCCCTGGAGCGCATCGCCGTCGCCCGCATCTACGCGAACTGCCTGAGGAATCTCGGAGCGGTCGCACTTCTCGAACGGCAGGCGGATGATAAACGTCGTCCCCTGCCCCAAGACACTCGTAAAGCTCATGGTTCCGCCCATAAGCTCGACCAACTGTTTGGCAATAGGCGCGCCCAGGCCAGTTCCCGATGAAGCGCCCTCCACTTGCTGCTCCTCGCGGCAAAACGGCTCGTAGAGGTGTTGTTGGAACTCCTCGCTCATGCCAATGCCGTTGTCGGCGATCGTGTATTCATAGACGGGGACGCCATCCACCGACTCCACCTCGCAACACACCAGACGAACATAGCCGCCCCGGCGGTTGTACTTGACGGCATTACCGGCAATATTGACCAATAAGCGCTTGAGATGCGTCACGCTCACCCGTGCATAGGGATGATTAAGCGTCTGCTGGTCGCAGATAATTGTCACCAGACGTTCCTCGGCCTGGCGCTCCAGAATATCGCACACTTCGCGGGTGAGGGTCACCAAGTTTGTGGGAACAAGTTCCAGATTGACCTGGCCGCTCTCCAGGCGACTCATATCGAGCGCCTCGTTGGCAAGGTCGAGCAGCAGTCCCGATGCCGTCCAGATTTTTGAGCGGCACTCGGTCTGCTTTTGCAGATCGTCCGCATTGGCATCGCCGACCTCGACCATGCCGCGAATGCCGTTGATGGGCGTGTGCAGATCGTGGCTCATGCGACGTAGAAACTCCGTCTTTGCCGAGTTGGCAGACGAGGCCTCACGCGCTGCCTTAGCCAGCCTGTCACCATAGTCGCGCTCCTGCTGCAGCAAGTCCGTCAAACGTCGACGATCAGCGCGGCGGCGCGCCATCACAACAACGGCTATAACACCGCCGTAGAGCACCAGCACGCCGGCAGCAACAGCCGCGACGACCTCAAAGTAGCGCCGCGCCGAGGCATAGGTGTACACGTAGAACCCGCGCGCTTTTCCAAATGTGCCCAAATACCACTCGCCGTTGGCGTTGACCAGTCGGACTTTGCCGGGCAGGCATCGATCCTTAATACCGTCGACAATAAAGACATCCGTTGCAGGCAGATCGAATACGCCCAATATGGTGGGTTCAACGACATTGGTCGCAACGACCTTGCCATCGCTTTCGATCACGATATTGCCACTGTCGATGGTCTCATAACCACCGAGCAGGCTCTGCAGTTTGAGCGTATTGCTTGCAACTGCCTTCGCGCTCTGATGCCTTACCGCAACAACGATGCCCTCGTCATCCCGCCGGGTTACGCAGCCAATGTCTGCGACCGAATCATCCGCAAGCGTGATGCGGGCGGTATAGGACTTAAGCGGATGGGCTGCCACCTCCAGCACGGGTGCTTCCTTGAGATACGTAGCGAGCGACTCGTAGCCCACGCCATCCGTCGAGGACTCGGACACCAAATTGCCCGATGCGTCCGTCACGATCAGTGCGCTCACGTTGAACTGGTCGGCATATTGCTCCAGCATGGCGTTATCCACCGAACCGTCGCGCTCCATATCGCGCGCTGTCTCTCCGGCGATCTCCATAACGCGAATCAGGTTTTTGGTCGTATAGGCGCTATTGAATGCATCGTAGGAAAGGCTCTGCGTCGCCACGTAATCGACAACGTCGGCAAAGCGCTGCTCGGCCTGAGCTGTCGTGTAGCCGTAGCTCATCATACCGGCAACAACCGAGAGCGCTATCCCCAGCAGGGCGACAAGGAACCATGCCCCTGCCGAACGATTGCCCCGCTTCTCTACGGCGTGGTCGGGTGCACCGATCATGACAGGCCCTCTATATTCAAAAAGGGCGAAGGGTCATCAAAGTACTTTGACACCAGGCGTTTCATGGTGCCGTCGGCTAGCATTTCCTGGTAGGCATGGGTGAGCTTAACGTCGATGCCGCGCGTATCGTTGATATCGAAAGCGGTACCCAAACCAACCTCAAGCAGCGGCTCATCTAAAATTCGATACGTCACACCATAGTCTTTTTCGTAGGTGAGCAGCGAAGACTCATGCGCGGCGATGGCGTCGACCAGACCCTCGACGAGCGCCGGGTTCAGGTATGAGCGGTCCGAAAAGCAGTAGAGCTCTTTGATCTGCGGAACGTTTTCATTTGTACGATTGAGCAAAATGTCCTCGGGCTTGGTGGTGGACTGGACCGCCACGACCTTATCCTCAAGATCGGCAAGCGTGTAGATATCGCTCTGGGGATCGACCGCGACCACCTGGCGGCTCGCAAGGTACGGGCCGGCCCAACGATACTCGTCTTCGCGACCCGTCATGCTAAAGCTGCCCATGACGCAATCGAGCTCGCCGCTCGCCAGTAGCTCGTTCTTCTTTTCCCAATCGATCAGCTGGTACTTTGGCTTGTAACCAATGCGGGCCAAAGCCTCGGTCAATATCTCGACATCCAGGCCAACGATATCGCCGTACTCGTCGGTATACACAAACGGCGGATAGAGGTCGCTGCCGACGTTAAGCGTCTTAAGATTGTCGTCCTTGACCTGCGAGGCATCCAGACCTTCTAATGCAGACGTCGAGGCTTCGTCATTACGCCCTGAACAGCCAGCTATCGCTACGACAAAGGCGCTCGCCACTGCAAGCGCGACAAACAACGAAATGGCAACCGAGCGACGGGGTCTTTTCATCGAGCTCCAGACGATCCTGTTTACAGACTGAAATGGTAAAAAATAATAGCAAACAAAACCACACGAGCGCCCAATGGTTACAGGCGTTTTACCATGCGGGGCCTTCCAGCCGACTTGGCAGAAGGCCCCACATGCAGTGCTCACTTACCGCGCATTAAAAACGTAGCGGTCCAGGCGGTCGCACGCTTCCCTTACGCGCGAAAGCGGCAGCGCCAGATTCACGCGAATGTGGCAGGGCCCGTGGAACGGGCGGCCGTCCTGATACCCCACGCCCACGCGCGCCCCCTCGTCGAGCAGCCACTGAATATCGCGGCCATGTTCGCGACACCACTCGGTGCAGTCCAGAAACACCATGTACGTGCCCTGAGGACGTGAATAGGACACGCCCTCAAAATGCTCATCCACGTAATCGCAGAAGTACTCGATATTACCGGCAAGCACCTGGTTGAGCTCGTCCACCCACTCGTAGCCCTGCGGCTGGTAGGCACCGATAAGCGCATGCATGGAGAGGACGTTCATCTCGTTGTAGTGGGTCTTGTTGGACACGGCGCACACGCGGTCGCGCAGCGTCTCGTTGTAGACGATGTGGTAGCTGCCGACCAGACCTGCCAGGTTAAACGTCTTGCTCGGCGCATAGAGGGCAACCGTGCGCATGCGGGCATCCTCGCTCACCGACTGCGTCGGGATATGCTTGTGTCCCGGCAGGATGATATCGGACCAAATCTCGTCCGAGATCACCACGCAATCGTGCTGGCGATAGATGTCCATGGCGCGCTCGATCTCGTCGCGCTCCCATACGCGGCCGCAGGGATTGTGCGGCGAGCAGAACACCGCAGCATGAACGTGGTTTTGGGCGAGTTTGCACTCCATGTCCTCAAAGTCCATGCGCCACACGCCCTGGTCGTCGAGTTTAAGCGGGCTGTGGACAATACGATAGCCCGCGGCTTCGATAGACTTGGTAAAACCAATGTAGGTGGGGCTGTGGACCAGCACCGCATCGCCCGGCTGGACATACGCGCGCAACGTCGACACGACGCCGCCCAGCACGCCGTTTTCGTAGCCGATATGCTCCGGCGCCAGACCCTCGACGCCGTTGCGGCGGCTCTGCCATTCGATGATGCGGTCGAAATACTCGGGGCGCGGGTTAAAGTAGCCAAACATGGGATGCTGAGCGCGCTGAATGATGTGCTCCTAGACCGTGGGCACCGTGGCGAAATTCATATCGGCCACCCACATGGGAATGCGGTCGAAGCCCTCGTCGGGTGCGTTCGGAGCCATACCGGGGATCTCGCCCCAGGAGTCAACGGCGATGGAGTCCATGCCGTGGCGGTCGATAAGCGAGCTAAAGTCGTATTTCATACTGAACTCCCGTGCGAAGTGGATTGTTTTGGTAGGCGTTATTGTCCACCAGCACGGGCGATTTTGGCATGGGGTTTGGCGCTTAATTTGACGGGTGCGGACGAACGGCTGGTTAGTCTTGCGCGTCGTTGACGGCGACTACGGTTAGCTGGGTTTTATCGACCGTAAAAGATATGTCGAGCCCGGCAAAGGCCAGGTGATAGACGCGGTTTGGCTCGTACTTGCTGCCTGCGCGGCGCGGGTCTTGGCGAAGGACCTCGACCAGACCGGGAAGCTTTGCAGGCGGGACCATGTCTTGAAGAGCTTGCGGGAACTCAACATCGAGCTCTTGCCACGGAGCATCCTCAATCCAGCCGCCGGTCGCATCCGGGTGGCAGTCCGCAAACGGGACGTAGGGCTTGATATCGTAGATGGGCGTGCCGTCACGCAGGTCGGCCCCCAGCACATGAATGATGGGGCCATCGTCGGTGAGCTCGACACGATCGAGCTTGACGCAGGTAAGCCCAATGGGATTCGGGCGAAACGGACTGCGCGTGGCAAACACGCCCACGCGCTCGGCTCCACCCAGACGAGGCGGGCGCACGGTTTTCGACCATTTTGCGTTGGTGCCGGACCTGTCCTGCGACTTGGCATCGGCAGCTATGTCGTTTGCCGTGCCGCCGGGCGTTCCGTTTTCGAAGCGCCACAGCAGCCATAGGTGAGAGAAGGGGTCCAGGCCCTCAACTGCTGCATTGGAGGCAAATTCCGGCTCAAAAACGATGTGCCCCTGCAGATGGGGCGCCAAAAAGCTGTTGCGCGGAATGC
Organism: uncultured Collinsella sp.; assembly: GCA_900554325.1. Classification (GTDB taxonomy): domain Bacteria; phylum Actinomycetota; class Coriobacteriia; order Coriobacteriales; family Coriobacteriaceae; genus Collinsella. Next base: position 224 of record USHA01000055.1, on the reverse strand, counting down.
CGAACTTCTGCGGCAGGTCGGTATGTATGTGTGCGATAGGTTCCATGCCGGTCATTGTACGGCATGGAGGCGTGGGGCGTTGCGCGCAATTCTTCGCCGCGGTCTCCCGTCGTGCAACCCTTGATTATCGACTTTATCCGAACACCTCCCACATTCATCCGCACATGTACGGATGAATGTGGGAACCCGATACCCTGAGGGCCGGACCGGCCGGCCCCGGGAGA
>USHA01000054.1 GCA_900554325.1 uncultured Collinsella sp. | reverse complement strand
GTGCGGCGGGGGTCCTGCCGTCCTGCGGAAAGATTTGGGGGCAAAGCCCCCTGGCCTCCCCTATGTTAACTTCGCCGGCGGCGGCTACAGGGACCTACGCTCTGGAAAGTCGCCGGGCTGATAGTTTGGCTTTTTATTGGTAGGGGCTCTTGCTAGGCTGGAGCACTTCCTAGAGGCGGGCATCGGCTGCGTGCCTGGTTTAGGCGGCGCTGGTTTCTTTGTATTCGAAGACTGGCTCTAGGAGGTCTTCGATGTTGCAGTGTAGGGCTTTTGCTATATCCCTTACGGTTGTTACCGAGGCTTCGTTGATGTTTCTCTGGCGTTGTTCGTACATTTGGATTGAGCGGAGGGACACGCCCGATTCGTATGCCAGGTCTTGTTGGGTTTTCTTAAGCTTCTTTCTTGCTAACGCAAGTTTGGTTTGCCTGGACGCTTTTTTCGCCATATCGCAGACGAGGCGAGCCACGCGTTCCTCCGAGGCTTCATGCCAGGGATAGTACAGACTGCGCAGTGCGTCAAACGGAACGACATGCAGCAGGTCTTCGAAAGACTCCCCTAAACGCCACTGCAGATATGCCAGTATCCAGCCTGTCCAATACTCTGGCGTCTTCTCAAAACGATAGGTGCGATCCGGTATAGACCCGCTCTGATAGCCGGACCTTTCAGCGATAAGCGCGAACAGCTCAACGCCCGATTTTCCCGATACGACCCATGCGTTGCCGCGTTCGAACTCGCGAGCTACGCCGCTCAGGCAAAAGAGTTCAGCAACTTCCGATCCTTCTGCTCCGTAATCGTTAACGGCATAGTCGAAGCAATCCCCGAGGTTGTTCATTGCGTCCTCAAGGTAATAGACGGGATATGTCCTACTCGGCCCACGATCCGTTAACTCTTGGATCATTTAAATCAACCCTCCCTGCCATCAAATCCCTAATGTCGACACCATCAGAGTCAAATCCGTTTACCGTATCCAGGTACTTTCGTCGAGCGTTCTGTTCTCGCTCAAATCGTTTGGGATAAAACTCAGCTCCCGAAGCCTGCTTCCAATCGCGGAACTTAATCGCCGAGAACGCACGCTCACTCATAAGCGCATATTGAATGCCCAAATCCCCCAAAAACATAATGCGCTGCAATTGCCTGAGCGAGATCATGCCGTTGACAAACTGTCTTGCAAACGAGAAATAGGAATCGTCTGCACGATAGCCTCGAATAACGTCATAGGGAGAAATATCAATCAGGCAGTTATCCAGCAGATAACGAAGCCCCTCGCGTGCTACTGGCGTTGAAACATTGAACTCTCTGTTATTCGCCAGAATTGCAAGCCAGTTGAGAATCGAGAACTCACCTGATTCCAAATCCAAAATCGCAAGGCCATCTAAATCAAGCTCATATCGATTGGCAATGCCATCAGACTCGGTCCGACATGCCCACTCCATTGCCATTTCCTCATGCGGTGTGCAATAAAACCCGCGCCCATAGTCATTGAATTGCCTGCATTTATCCAACGATGGATGCTCGACAACAACCTCCGACCCGTGCCAAAGCTCCATATCGACCTCCTAAAAAATATCACCCCAGTGATAGTTTACCAATAACTATCACTGGGGTGATATGAACGGGGGCTTTTGACGGTTTAACCCTGACTAGAGGCAGGCCTCGGCGATGCGCTTTTTTAGTTCGTCGATGCCGGTGCCGGTCTGGGAGCTCGTGATGATTACATTCTCGGCCGGGACGTTGAGCTGCTTTTTGATGGCTGCTGCTTGGCGGGCCTGCTGGGTGCGGCTGAGTTTGTCGGCTTTGGTGAGGCAGACGATAAAGTTGAACTCGTTGCCCTGCAGGTAGTCGATCATGTCATGGTCGAGTTTACTGGGGTCGTGGCGAATGTCCACCAGCGACACAACCAGGTTAAAGCTGCGCTCGGAGTCGAAGAAGTCGCCAATGAGCTCGGCCCAACGGTCGCGCTCGGCCTTGGAACGGCGGGCGAAACCGTAGCCTGGCAGGTCCACAAAGTGCACGTCGTCGGCCTCGAAGAAGTTGATGTTGCTCGTCTTGCCCGGCGTACTCGAAACCTTCACCAGGTTCTTGCGGCCAAAGAGCTTGTTCATGATGGACGACTTGCCCACGTTGGAGCGGCCGACAAAGCTCACCTCGGGGCAGGTGGACTCGGGGATCTGCGAAACCTTGCCGTAGCTGGCGACGAACTTGGCAAGCTGATAGTTAATGGAATCGGCCATGGACACTCCTTGGTCGTAGGTTCTTACAAATAGACGCGCTATTGCGCAGCGGCAATGCGGCGGACGATATCGAGCGTGATGTCACTTGCGATACGCGCGTACTCGAACAGATCGAACTCGCGCTCGCAAATTGCATCGTACGCCTCGTCACAATTATCGCTGATAGCGCGCAACACCAGGCAATCGACACCATTTTTGGTTGCGACATGGGCAATTGCCGCGCCCTCCATGCCGACACAATCGGCATGCGTCGCCTCGATAGCGTCGTTGCGCATGGTAGCGCCCGTCACAAAGCGGTTACCCGTGGCAATCGTGCCGACCAGGAACTGCTTGGTGCCCTCGTTCGAAGCGACTGCATTTTTCGAAGCGTCAACAAACCCACGCTCAGCAAGCACGTCGGCGGCAATATCGACCAGCGCGGGCGTCGAGCCAAACTCCTCGAGCCCCGGTGCGGACTCGGCGATAAGCGCGGTATCGGTATCCAGATAGCGTAGGCGTTTGCCAATGACCACGTCGTCGATATGGAGCTTGGGGTTCAAACCGCCCGCAATGCCCGAAAACACAACAGCCTGCGGAGCATACTTGCTAATGAGGTGCTGTGTTGCAGCGGCGGCGTTCACCGTGCCCATGCCCGCCGTTGTGGCGACAACTGTCAGGCCGTCGAGCTCACCGCTCACAACGGTCAAGCCTGCCTCCCGTGCCTCGCAAACGTCGCTCAGCTCTTCCTTAATCTGCATGATCTCTTTTTCGAGCGCACCGATAATCGCAATGGTAGCCATGCCATTCCCCAAACCTATTCGAAATTCTCAACCACGGTATGGTACCAGCATTTTGTTTGACCTCGTCAAACGAACACGCTAAGCCAGTGCAGCTCGCGTATCAAACAGAGCCTTTGCAATCGCGGCCGTAACCTCGCTCGAGCGGTCGCTCCACGGCATCGATGTCATGATACCCATGACATAGGTACAGCCATCGATGTCGATAAGGCCCGCATCGCATGTCGAGTAGTAACCATCCTCGCTAATCCAGCCTGCCTTGTTGCGCACCAAAACCTGCTCGTCCGCAATGCCATCGCGAATAAACGAGCGCGATGTTGATGCCAGAAGGCCCGACAACCACTGTGAAGTCTCGGTATCCATGCTCAGATACTCGCTCATCTCACGCCATAACCTCGCAGAAGTGCGCGGGCAGTAGGTCGGAAAATCACTCATCGGATTCAGTGCCGTTTCGTCATCAACACCCAGATTGGCAATCCAATCCTCATAGCCATCATGGTCAAACGCCGCGCGTAACGCGATAAACGAATCGTTGTCTGAGTTGGCGACGGCATTCTCGATAAGGTCGCGCACCGTCTGCCAGCCCATGCTGCAACCACCATACGTGGCTAAAGGCCCATCGAGCGACACCCGCCCCGATTCGACCAACGTCTCGCAAATATAGAGCGCATACAGCGCTTTGTAGCTGCTCGCTCCATACACCTCGACATCGGCGTTATACGTCACGCCCCTACCGCTCGATAGGTCGTAGAACACTACACCCACGTCGCCCAGCTCCTGCGCCCGACACAGGGCATCCTGGAGCGAGGCAAGGCTCTCATCCTCCAAGGCAGGAGTCTTGTTATCCACCAACGAGAAGGTCCGAACGGTATCACCCGAAGGGATATCGTTGAAGTCCGCCTTCGAAAGTCTCGTCTTGAGATCTGCCGTCGACAGAGCTTGATCTGCCGACGCTTTGGACTTTGAAACCTTCTCGTTTTGCAGCTGTACCGTTGACGCATCTGGGCGCACCGTTCGCTCCGAGGCGTAGGTTTTAACGGTAATTCCGAGGATAATAACCGCCGACGTTAGCATCCCAATGGCGGCAATCTTCCTCACGCGGATGCGAGCGCCGGAAGGCCACGCGAAGACGTGCCCTTCGTCTTATATCTGCTGCCATGCTGCGGCACATACTCGTCCCGCGATGCGATGTTTCGCACGTGGTCTCCTGACTGCCACCGTTTATATACGAGCAGTATGATACCGAGCAGGCATTTCTTTCCAAAGATATTCAGCGGCGTTTAAGGTGTCTTTAAAGAAACCACAAGCGTATTTATCCAAATGGCACGATTCTGTTGCGCATCTCACCGCAACCCAGAGAGCAGTCTTTTAAGGACGGGGCTCTTTAGCAATCAACTAGGTGCCCAGGGGCACTCATTTAAGTCTGTCCCCAATGAGTGCCCTTGGGGAACGAAAATGGCATGCTATCCGATAGCGTTTTTGAGCTCCGCGCGGCGCTTTTTCATGCCCGTCATGACGGCATTGCGCAACTCGGGCATGCGCGCGGTATCCATCTGGGGCACGCCCTCAAGCTTATAGGGAATGCCCAGTTGCTCGTACTTGACGACACCCATCGTGTGATACGGCAGCATCTCCAAACCCACCACGTTGTGCCATGGAGCGATCAGGCAACCAAGCTTCTCGCATTCCTCCACCGTGTCGGTAATGCCCGGCACCACCACGTGGCGGATAACGACCTTAATCTTGCGACGTGCAAGCTCATCGCCAAACGCCAGGATGCGTGCGGGATCACAACCGGTCAGCTTTTTATGCTCGACGGGATCGGCGTGCTTAATGTCGAGCAGCACCATATCGGTCTCGTTGAGTACGGCATCGAACTTCTCGGGATGCGCGGGATCGAACGCATAGCCACAGCTATCCAAGCAGGTATGCACGCGACCATCGGGGTTGTTGTGCATGGCACAGAACAGGTCGGCCAAAAACTCAGGCTGTAGGAGCGGCTCGCCGCCGGACACCGTAATGCCACCGCTGCGGTAAAACTCATGGTTGCTCTGGAACTCGTCCATCAGGTGCTCGACGGTCACCATGGTGCCGCCGTTAACCGACCAGGTATCGGGGTTGTGGCAATACGCACAGCGCATGGGGCAGCCCTGAACAAACACCACAAAGCGGATGCCGGGTCCATCGACCGTTCCCATCGTCTCAATCGAATGCACGCGGCCCAGGGCAAACGCAGAGTCCTCGGGACGAGCGTCCACACCCTCGAGCGTCATCTCAGCCATTCCCGCTACCTTGCCTCTCATTGGTTTTAGCTACATAAATGCCAGAGTCATTCTAGCCCATATGCATGATGGCGAAACGGTTTAGCGGACAATTGGGTTGTTCTATTTGGCCCCACGCAAGAGCGGCGGGAAGGTTGTCGCAACCCGCACGCCGCCGAGGCAATAGAAATCGATAGACGCCAGGCCTTACGCTTTAAGCGTGAGCACCGCACCGAAGGCGGTCGGGCCGCAATGGCTCGAGATGACGCCACCGACCTGAGTCCAGGTAACGTCCTTAAAGCCCAGGTCGTGCGCATAGACTTCCATGTCGTCGCGCAGCTCCTGGGAAAGGCCTACCGAATACGCCAGGCCAATGTGCGAGTAGTCAATCTCGCCCTTCGCAACCATGTGGTCAATAAAGGCGCGGGCGCACTTGAGCATAGAGCCGCGGAACTTCTTGGTCGCCACAAACTTACCGCCCGTTACTTCAATGCAGGGCTTAATCTTGAGCAGGTGGGCGCCAAGGAACGCGACGTTGGACAGACGACCGCCCGCCTTAAGAAAGGCCAGGTCGGTAGGAACAAAGCCCAGCAGCACGCGGTCCATGACGGAGTTCGTAAATGCAAAGATCTCGTCGACGGTGGCGTCGGGGTGAGCCTCGATGTATTTGGCGGTCTCGACGGCAACGAGCGACTGGCCCACCGAGACAAAACGCGTATCCATGGAGAATACGTAGTCGCGGCCCTTAGCCGCAATCTTGGAGGACTGATGCGAGCAAGTCGTGACTTCGGAGTACGCAAGATGCAGAATGGTCGCATCGGGCTGCTCGGCATGGATACGGTCATATACGTGCGCAAAATCTGCAGGCGCGCAGCCGCTGGTCTTGGGCATTACGCCAAACTCGTTGCAGCGCGAGTAAATCTCGAGTGGATCGATGGAGCCGTCCTCGACGGTCTCGTCACCAATCGTGACATGCATGGGCACGCGCACGATGCCGTAGCGCTCGCAGAGCTCCGGCGTCACATCCGACCCAGACTCAACCACGATTACGTACTTGCCCATTCTTATCACGACCCATCTCGACATTGGCTTTTCAATACATGGCACGCGCCGCCGCACTGTTGCACAACGGCGTCCAAGCGCCAAAGAGACGCCGCCCCTTGCGCACAACAAAGGACAGCGTCTCCCTGGAAAACTCCGTGCTAACCTGAGATTCTACACGGTTTATTACTAAGTGTTACTTACTCCGCAAACGGTCGCTATACGCGATAAACGGTAGTTGGCCGCGGCAACTGCGATTCATTTCGCCCAGCAAGTCCAATCGTGCCCCATGCACGGTTAATGCACGAGGCGGTAGAAATTCATCGATGCCGCACCCTCGGCATGCAACCCCATCGCCGAAACCGCCGGCGAATAGGTACGGCTCGTAAGTGCCGCCTCGCCGCCATTTGCAAAAATCTCGACAATCGTAGTGTCCGAAAGCACGCGCAGGTCGCGAAGCTCGCTGAGCTCGATCGACCTCTGATCGCGCCCATAGCCTTCGTCACCCATGTCGAGGGTAAGCATCCCGCCTGCATAGCGCACAAAGACACCCTTGCGGATTTCGAGCTCGACCATCTTGGTGCCCTCACAGGAAACCACAAGATCAAACAGGCGGCCCGGCTCCTCAACGGTTTCACCGCCTGTCGCGCGAACGCAGTCGCCGCGCATCCTCTCAATCTCGTGCGCCGGCTGCTGGCAGAGCTTACCATCGCGCATGCTCAGCTCTCGCGGCACCGTCAACGCGCACTGCCACCCGCGCGCCACCGTCGGGTTTTCCGCCGTCGCATCGGGGCAACCCGACCATCCGATCATCAAACGCCGGCCTGCAGCATCCTCAAAGGACTGCGGAGCATAGAAATCAAAACCGGCATCGACCATCGGGGGCATGCCCTGCCCGACGATTTTAAAGCTCGGTGCCTCCCAATCGGCCTCGATGGGGAACCACACGCACTGATGCGGATTGCGGTAACGCCAACCATCGGCAGGCACACCCTGCGGACAGCAAACGAGAACAAGCTCACCATCGAGCTCAAACAGATCGGGGCACTCCCACATAAAGCCAAAGTTCTCGTCCAGCTCAATACGCGTCGCATAGTTCCAGTCCTCTAGATCGCGCGAGGTATAGACAAGCACGCAGCCGCGGTCGTCTTTCGTACGAGCGCCCAGAACCATGTAGTAGATACCATCGTGCTCAAGGATCTTGGGGTCGCGCACGTGCGTACCGATATCGTCGGGGTAATCGACTGGTCCAACAGCCATGCGCTTCTCGCCCAATTCGTCGGGATTCTCGGCAACCATATGAATCTGGTTTTGCTCACGGCCCGTCAACACGTAGTCGTAATCATCGCGGTCAAAATGCTTGACGTTGCCGGTATAGAAGTAGTGAATCTTGCCATCACGTACAAAGGCAGAACCAGAATACGCTCCGCTCGAATCCAAATCGGAATCGGGGAACAGCACGGGGCCGTGATTCTCGTACGTCACAAAATCCTTTGTCGTCAGATGGTTCCAAAGCACTGGACCGCCATGCGCAGCATCGAAAGGATCGTATTGATGATAGATGTGATACGTATCACCAATCTGAACCAAACCGTTGGGGTCGTTGAGCCAGCCAAGCTCAGGCTCCACATGGAACAGAAGCCTATCGGGGTCGGACGCGATGCGAGCCGCCGTCTCATCCTGTCCGGCACGCCACTGCTCATAGTCCGCGCGTGTCACCTTGTTTTTTTGATTTAACATCGCCGTTGACTTTCTCGTCTATGGGGAAGGACGCTCGACTCACACGAGTCGAACGCCCTTCCTCAAATGAACTTATCCTCAGATTACACTGAACGGCTCAACTAGAAGCTAACGTCGAAGCCAGCGCCAGCGCCCTCTTCATCGGTGGTCGGCACGCCCTTTGCCTTGTTGTAGGCAAAGATCAAGACGATCGGCACGATAAAGGCGATGAGATTGCCAGCCACATACCACACGAGGGTCTCGGGCGTGACGATGAGCAGGCCAAGCACGCCGGTCAGACCCTGACCGATAGCGCGCACCTCAAAGAGCTTGACGAAGGCACCGCCGCAGCCTGCACCGATGCATGCGCAGATGAACGGAATGATCGAATAGCGCATGTTTGCAGCAAAGATAGCGGGCTCGGAGATTCCGACCAGCGTCGGGATAAAGGACGACATGCAGATGTTGCGCTCTTTGGAGTGCTTCTTGTGAATGAGGTACATACCGATGGCGCCGCCGCCCTGGGCGATGATGGAAACCGACCAGATGGCCTGGATGTAGTTGAAGCCAGTCGTGGCAACAAGGTTTGCCTCGATACCCTGGATGAACTGATGCGTACCGGTAACGACGAGCGGCTGCAGGAACGCGGCGAAGACAAAGGCACCAAAGACGCCCATCCTGTTGTACAGGATATCGATTACGCCGGCGAGGACGTCACCGATCAGGTTACCGAGCGGGCCGAACACGGTGAACAGGGCGACGTTAGCAAGAATCAGGGTAACGGTCGGGACAAAGACGAACGAAACGACCTCGGGGATGTACTTCTGGGCAATCTTTTCGACCTTGGCCATAAACCAGGCGGTCAGAATTGCAGGGAACACGCCGCCCTGGAAAGCAACCATGGGAATGGAGAGCGGACCAAAGTTCCAGTACTCAGCACCCGTCGGGTCCATAACGAACGTGTTGCGGTTCATAAGGCTCGGGTGAACCATGACGATACCGACGAGGATGCCCAGGATCGGGTTACCGCCAAAACGCTTGACTGCGCTGTACATAACCAGGACAGGCAGGTAGTCGAACGTGGTGGCGATAATGGCAAAGAAGCTTGCGAGGTTCTTGAGGAACTCGCTGTGATCGGCGAGGCTGCCCTCCATGCCAAAGAGGCCGTTGGCAACGATCAACGACTTAAGGCCGATGATGATTGCAGCGCCGACGAAGGCGGGAATGATGGGGATAAAGATGTCCGAGAATACCTTGAGGACCGAGAAGAACTTGCCCTTCTTGTCCGCCTCGGCGCCCTTGACCTCGGAAGCACTGATCTCCTTAACGCCCGTCAGAGCCATAAACTCATCGTAAACCTTGTTGACGGTACCGGTACCGAAGATGATCATGAGCTGGCCGCTGTTGTACAGCACGCCCTTGACGCCATCGATGTTCTCGAGCTCGGCCTTGTTGTATTTGCTCGTATCCTTGAGCACCAGACGCAGACGGGTCACGCAATGCGTGGCGCCCTCGATGTTCTCCAGTCCGCCGACGTTGTCGACGACTTGCTGGGACACTGCCTTGTAGTCCATGTTCCTCTCCATTCCTTTTCTAAATCATAAAACGGTTCGTTGCCGCTACAGAGACGCGATCGTTGCGTTTGCGCACTTGAGCGCACCGTCGGTGACGGTAAGCGCCACACCCTGGCCCTGCTTGTTGCAGAAGCGAGCGTTGAGCGCAACATCATCGACAAAGATGGTCGCGATGTCGTCGTCGACGACCAGACGCACATGGTGAGTGCCCTCGCCCTTAAAGAACAACGGACGCTCGAGGCCCATGTTGTTGACCTGGAACCACGGGTACTGGGGAGCCGGCGTGAACTCGAGCTTGCCCTCGCGCAGGTTGGCGCGGAACTCATAGGCAAGACCGGTCTCGGCGTCCTCAGCGAACTTGACCGAGAAGCCGGCAGCGTTACCGCCGAGCTCAATGTCGGCATCGAGCAAGTAGGTGGAGCCGGCATCCGCGGCGAGCACCTGCTCGACCTTGCCCGACTCGCAGGAAAGCTCAAAGGTCTCGACAGCCTTGCCCTCGCCAAAGGCGCCAAGCATGCTGTCGGGGAGCTTGGTGCCGAGCGTTCCGTCGGCACGCTGAACGATCTCGAGGGGCATAAAGGTGCCACCCCATAGGTAAGAGCTGGGGTCGCCGCCCTCGTCACGCGTAGGAACCCAACCAAAGAGAACGCGACGCTCGCCATCGAATGCGGTGCGAGCGGCGTAGTACGCGCGGCCGTCGAAGGAGTCGTCAGCGGGGGTAATCCAAGGACCGTTGATGGACTTGGACATGCGGTAACGGGTCTTGTTGCCGTCGCTGTACTCGGAAAAGACGAGGTACCACCAGTCGCCCATCTTAAAGAGATCAGGCATCTCAAACATGGTGTACAGGCCCGGGTTCCACCAGTCGCCCTGGAACTCCCAGTTGGTCAGATCCTTGGAGGTGAACTTGACCAGGCGGCCGGTCATCAGACGCTTGTCCTCGCCCACACGCGTGCCGAGGATGAGCATGTACTCCTCGTTCTCCTCATCCCAAAGCACAAAGGGATCGCGCCAGTTGCGGTCATCGTAACCCTCCTGGGGCGGAAGCAGCGTCTCGGCGATGTTCTTCTCCCACTTGACGGCGTCGTCGCTCGTTGCGTGAAGAAGAACCTGCTTCATCAAACGTGCGCGGACCTTATCGCGATTGCAACCAGTGTAGAGCGCATGGTACTTGTCGCCCACCTTAAACACCGTGCCGGCATAAATGTACTGGTCGACTTCCTCGTCGCCGCCGCGCTCAAGGCTCTCGCCAAAGTCCTTGTAGTTGACGAAATCCTTGGTCGTAGCGAGTGCCCAGCCAAACGGCTCTCCGAAAGGTTCGGGGTTACGCGTGTCACGCTGATGATAGAGATAGAACGTGCCGTCCTCGCCGTACGGCATGATGTCGCCTACCCAAATTCCCTCAGGCTGGTAATACACCTTGTGCATCCGAGACTTCCTTTCCACGACATACTAACTCGGTACAATGGCAAGATATGTCAATCTTTTTCATATGTCAAACGTTTTCACACCAATACGTCTTTTCGCAGTTCCAGTCGTCGGCAAACGGTTGACATATGCCTGTGAACGGTCATCAGAGGCGTTTGAGGAATTCTTTTGGCACGGGATGAACTACGCGGTTTTGCCCTCAATGAGTTCAACGGGGAGCTTGATATTCGATTCGGGATTATCGCCGTTAATAAGAGCGATGATGGATTGCGCCGCGAGCTCTCCGATGCGATCGATATCTTGACGTACGGTTGTTAAGTCAGGCATAAACGTCATAGTTCGGCGGGCACCATCCGCGCCCACGACCTTAATATCGTCTGGAGCGCTCAAGCCGCGCTGCTTCATCACGTTAAGACAGATAGCCGCCATCGTGTCGTCTCCCGCAAAGATGCCGTCAATATCGGGGTTCTCATCGAGGATCTTCGCAACGACCGCGCCCTTTTCGTCGTCGGGCTTAACGAACTCAACCTCACGGACAAGCGCGGACAAACCGGCCTGCTCAACAACATCGAGGTAGGCATCGGTACGCTTATTGGCAGGCATGCGCATGCGGCTATTGCTGCGCAGGCACAGGATACGCCTGCAGCCGTCATCAATCAGACGGCGCGTGGCGAGCTCGCCAATGCCATAGCTGTCACTTGCAATCTGGACAGAGCCCTCGCCAAGATCGCAGTCGATGCCAACCAGGCTCAAGCCCATCTCGGCATATGCCTCGGCACCGATATTGAGGGAGTTGACGATGACGCCGTCGACCATATTGCGGCGGAGCATGTCGATATAGGAACGCTCAAGATCAGGTCGATTGGCGCTGTTGCACAGCAACATCTTAAAGCCGTTTTCCGCTAACGTGCGCTCGACCGCCTGCACAACCTGAGCATGGAACGGGCTGCTCACAAAGGGAACAATCATGCCGATAAGGTTCAGGCGGCCATTGAGCATGGCACGGGCGATATCGTTGGGCGTGTAATTGATGCGCTCCATCGCCGCATGGACTTTATCGCGGGTTTCCTGGCTAATGTAGCCGCGATTATTAAGCACGCGAGATACCGTAGTAGGCGAAACCCCCGCCACCGCCGCAACTTCCTTGATGCCAGGCTTAGCCGTATCCTTAGAACGAGCACTCTCGCGAGCCATAGCACCCTCCCCCATCAACATGTCATACGTTTACATACGAACAAAGCATACCCCAACAAGAGCGGGAAGACGGTAACAGTACAAGTAAGTAAACGACTCATCCAAATAATTAGGAGAGTTCCGCCTAAAGGGTGACTCCAAAGGACCCCACATGGCCGGTTTTGGGTTATTTTCCAAAACGTCCCGCAGGACGCAAAGGGCTCCGCCGCGCGAAGCGCGCAGCGGAGCCCTTTGCATGTCCGAGGACGTTTTGGAAAGTAACCCAAGACGACCCGGCGATCCTGCGGGAGTTAAACCCCTTTAGAACTTGTTGTGGAAGGTACGCGCAATGACCTCGTCCTGCTGCTCCTTGGTGAGCGTGTGGAAGTTCACGGCATAGCCGGAAACGCGGATGGTCAGCTGCGGGTACTTCTCGGGGTGAGCCTGAGCGTCGAGCAGCGTCTCACGGTTGAAGACGTTGATGTTCAGGTGGTGGCCACCCTTCTCGGCGTAAGCGTCGAGCATGTGGACCAGGTTATCGGCCTGAGTCTCGGAAACTTCAGAAACCTTCATAATGTGTCTCCTTCGATTGATAGGCGCCGGCCGAAACCGGCGCGCTAATCAGTAATCGTTATTGTTAGTATAGCACTAACAATAGTTACTCGCCCAGCTGATCAAGGTCGATATCGCCAAAGAACACCTGGTCCTCCTTGCCGAGCGCACTCGGGATGATGGAGAAGGTGTTGGAAATGCCGTCCTGAGCATCGCGGAACGGGAGCTTGGAAACCGAAGACAGCGAAGCGATGGCGCCGTGGCTATCGCGCTTGTGCATGGGGTTAGCACCCGGGGCGAACGGCTGGCCAGCCTTGCGGCCGTCGGGGGTGGAGCCGGTCTTCTTGCCGTACACGACGTTGGAAGTAATGGTCAGAACCGAGGTCGTGGGCACGGAGTTGCGGTAGGTGTCGTTCATGCGGATGTACTCCATGAACTGGTGCACAACGTCGTGAGCGATCTGGTCGACGCGGTCGTCGTCGTTACCGTACTTGGGGAACTCGCCCTCGGTCTCGAAGTCGACGATGATGCCGTTCTCGTCACGGACGGGGTGGACCTTGGCGTACTTGATGGCGGACAGGGAGTCAGCCACGACGGAAAGGCCAGCGATGCCCGTAGCGAACCAGCGGTGCACGTGCTTGTCGTGCAGAGCCATCTGGATGCGCTCGTAGCAATACTTGTCGTGCATGTAGTGAATGATGTTCAGCGAGTTGACGTACACGCCAGCGAGCCACTTCATCATGTCGTTGTACTTGGCCACAACGTCGTCGTAATCGAGCGTATCGCCCTCGACGGCGCGGTACTTGGGGCCGACCTGCTTCTTGGAGACCTCGTCAACACCGCCGTTGAGTGCATACAGCAGGCACTTAGCCAGGTTGGCGCGAGCGCCGAAGAACTGCATCTCCTTGCCAATGCGCATGGAGGACACGCAGCAGGCGATACCGTAGTCGTCGCCGTGATAGACGCGCATGAGGTCGTCGTTCTCGTACTGGATCGAGGAGCTGGCGACAGAAGTCTTGGCGCAGAACTTCTTGAAGTTCTCGGGCAGACGGGTCGACCACAGAACGGTCATGTTGGGCTCGGGGCTGGTGCCCATGTTCTCGAGCGTGTGCAGGTAGCGGTAGCTCATCTTGGTAACGAGCGTACGGCCGTCAACACCCATGCCGCCGATGGACTCGGTGACCCACTGCGGATCGCCGGTAAACAGGGCCTGGTACTCGGGGGTACGGGCAAACTTGACCATGCGGAGCTTCATGATGAAGTGATCCACGAACTCCTGGATCTGCTCCTCGGTGAAGGTACCGTTGGCAAGGTCGCGCTCAGCGTAGATGTCGATGAACGTGGAGGTACGGCCGATGGACATAGCGGCGCCGTTCTGCTCCTTGACGGCAGCGAGGTAGGCGAAGTACATCCACTGGATGGCCTCCTGCGTGTTGGTAGCAGGGTTGGAAATATCGAAACCATAGGTCTCGGCCATCATCTTGAGCTCGCCGAGGGCGCGGATCTGCTCCTGCAGCTCCTCGCGGTCGCGGATGTTGTCGGCGGTCATGACCGTCGGGGTGGAAGCCTTCTGGGCCTCCTTGTCCTTGATCAGGTAGTCGACGCCGTACAGGGCAACACGACGGTAGTCGCCGATGATGCGGCCGCGGCCATAGCCATCGGGCAGACCGGTGATGATGTGAGCCGAGCGGCAAGCACGCATCTCGGGGGTGTAGACATCGAAGACGCCAGCGTTGTGGGTCTTGCGCTCGAAGGTATAGCGCTCGACAACGTTCTCATCGACCTTATAGCCGTGCTGGCTGGCAGCCTGGCAAGCGATGCGGATACCGCCGTTGACGTGCAGCGCGCGCTTGAGCGGCTTGTCGGTCTGGAGACCGACAATGGTCTCGCGCTCGGGAT
>USHA01000053.1 GCA_900554325.1 uncultured Collinsella sp. | reverse complement strand
CGGGTGCCCTACCGGGAGTAGCCCCGACGGTTGACAAAACTATAGGAACACCCAACGATTGCATAGCATGAGAGTGGATAATCTCCCGGTTTGAGTCTGCATTCAAGCTCAAAGTGGGAGATTATCCACTCTCATTTTGTTTGTTGATTTCGATGCCTACATTTGTAGAAACATTTCGTGGAGGCGGGTGTCTTCGTCGAGTTCGGGGTGGAAGGTTACGCCGAGCTGGTTGCCCTGGCGCGCGGCGACGATACGGCCGTCGACTTTCGCTAAGGCCTTTGCGTCGCCGTGGACCTCGACGATGCGGGGCGCGCGGATAAACGTCAGCGGCACTTCACCGTCGATGCCAGCTACCTGCCCCTTGGTTCGAAAACTGCCGAGCTGCCTGCCGTAGGCATTGCGCTCAACGAGCACATCCATGGTTGCCAGGCGCGGCGTGCCCTTATCGTCATGGGCGGCAAGGTCGTGAGCCAGCAGAATCAGGCCGGCGCAGGTGCCCAGGACGGGCATGCCTTCAACAATGCGGGTGCGAAGCTCCTCGAGCATGCCCAACTCATCTAGCAGCTTCCCTTGAACGGTAGACTCGCCGCCGGGAAGTACCAGACGGTCAAAGTCCTGCTTTAAATCAGCCGCCTGCCTCAGCTCAATACAGCGCGCGCCCAGCTCGGATAGTCTTGCCTCGTGCTCGGCAAATGCGCCTTGGACCGCCAGCACGGCGACCGTTTGGTCTGCATAATCGCTCATGTGCGATCCTTTCTGCTGGACTAGCGCCCGCGCTCTTCCATGATAATCTCGATCTCGTCGGCGTTGATGCCCACCATGGCCTCGCCCAGGTCCTCTGAAAGCTCGGCAATGAGCTTGGCATCGGTGAAGTTTGCCACGGCCTTGACGATGGCGGCTGCGCGCTTGGCGGGGTCGCCGCTCTTAAAGATGCCCGAGCCGACAAACACGCCTTCGGCGCCCAGCTGCATCATCAGCGCGGCGTCGGCGGGGGTCGCTACGCCGCCGGCGGCAAAGTTCACGACGGGAAGCTTACCCGTGGCATGGACCTCGCGCACCAGCTCGACCGGAACCTGCAGTTGCTTGGCTGCCTCAAAGAGCTCGTCGTTGCGCAGGGCAACAACGTCACGGATCTGCTTTTGGATCTTGCGCATGTGACGCACGGCCTGAACGACGTCGCCCGTACCCGGCTCACCCTTGGTGCGAATCATCGTGGCGCCTTCGGCAACACGGCGCAGCGCCTCGCCCAGATCACGGGCGCCGCAGACAAACGGCACGTCAAACTGGGTCTTGTCGATGTGATAGACGTCATCGGCAGGGGAGAGAACCTCGGACTCATCGATGTAGTCGATCTCGATGGCCTGCAGGACCTGCGCCTCGACGATGTGACCGATGCGGCACTTGGCCATGACGGGGATGGAGACGGCCTCCTGGATGCCCTTGATCATCCTGGGGTCGCTCATGCGCGAGACGCCGCCTGCGGCACGGATGTCGGCCGGGATGCGCTCGAGGGCCATGACGGCGCAGGCGCCTGCCTCCTCGGCGATGCGTGCCTGCTCGGGCGTGGTAACGTCCATGATGACGCCGCCCTTGAGCATCTGCGCGAGCTCGCGATTGAGTTTGACGCGGTCGGCCTTGCTGTTCTGTTCTGCCATGGTTGCTCCCTTGGTTGGCATGTGCATTGCTTGACGGAACATCCTATCGGGGAGCTGGGTATGACAAAATACTCAGTTTTCGAGATAATTACAAGGTCAGACTAATACCAGATTGAATGACTTAATAAGGTCAGGTGATAGGCTCATGCTTGACTACAATTTGGAAAAACGCGGCGAAGCATCGCTCTATGAGTATGTTTACCAGCAAATTCGAGATGATATCGTAGCTGGACGCATTGTGGCGGGGGAGCATTTGCCGTCTAAGCGCGCCTTTGCCAGTCATCTGGGAATCAGTGTTATTACCATCGAGAATGCATATAGCCAGTTACTCGCTGAGGGCTATATTTGCTCAATACCACGTCGTGGCTACTACGCTTGCGAGCTTCCGGATGCACCGGTTTTGGCTTCGGCTGCGGAGGGCATCGACCGAGATGCCGTCTCTGTGGGCCCCAGCGTGCATGATGTCAACGGACAGGTCGAGCGATTCGATGCGCTTTCTCCTTCTGCTTTGGAGGCGGCGCGGCTTTGGCAAAGCGCGCTACGGGCGACGCTGGCATCCGAAGACGAGCGCGAAATCTTTTCGCCCGCACCGGCGCAGGGCACTGCTCGGCTGCGACGCGCAATTGCTCACCATCTGCACGGGACAAGGGGTATGAATGTCGACCCCAACAACATCGTTATCGGTGCGGGCGCCCAGCTGCTCGATACCATGTTGGTTCAGTTGCTTGGCGCGGACAAGGTGTATGCGGTTGAGGATCCGGGCTATTTGCGTCTGACGCGTATCTATCAGGCTATGGGCTGCCAAGTTCGACATATCCCGTTGGATGATGAGGGCGTGGACTTGAGCACTCTGCAGAAAAGCGGGACCGATGTCCTTCACCTGATGCCGTCCCATCAGTATCCGACCGGCCTTGTGACGAGCATTGCGCGTCGCTATGCGCTTCTGAGCTGGGCCGCCGAGCGACCAGGTCGGTATCTCATCGAAGATGACTTTGATTGTGAGTTTCGCCTTGCTGGCAAGCCGATTCCTGCGCTCGCATCGATCGATGCCGCCCAGTCGGTTATTTACACCAACACGTTTTCGAAGAGCCTGTCATCGGCGTTGCGTCTAGCGTACATGGTGTTGCCCGATGAGCTAATGGAGCGGTTTAGGCGCAACCTTGGTTTTTACGCCTCGTCGGTTAGCTCTGTTGACCAGGTCGCTTTGGCTCGTTTGCTGGAATCGGGTGATTACGAGCGACATGTGAACCGCGTGCGCGTGCGCGCTCGCGAGGCGCGCGATGGCCTGGCGGCGCTTGTGCGGAAGGCGTTTCCGGCAGGGGAAGTCTCGATCGAGCATGCAGACGCGGGCCTTTACTGTATCGTGGTTGCGGAGCGTGGAACGGGCGGAAGCACTTTTGCACGGGCCCTCACGCGCTCGAGCATCCCTTTTATCGATATTGGTGACTGTTTTTGGTGTGCCGATGGCGCATCTGTCCCTGAAAACTCAACTCAAATTCTTGTTCAGTATGACGATCTGAGTCCAAAAGTGCTAACTAGCTTGGAATTGCAGCTAATGGGGGGGCACTCTGCAACCTAAGTGAGTAGACTTTTAGCACTTTGGCGACCAGGCAGTTTTGTAACAAGCTATCTACCTGCGGTTTTGAAAAGCAGGATGACCGGCCTGCTCGGGATGTTCAAAAAAGTCTACTCACTTGCCGCGCAAAGCTCCTGCATGAGAAAAAATGGGGTTTTCAACAGGGCTTCGTCCAGCTCTCGGCAAGCTTTTGGCCAGTTGGGGAGTGCTGTTGAAAACTTGGCAGTCCGTTCGGCGCCATTTTTGGTGCGTTCGCGCCAATACGTGACTGACTGGGTTGAAATTCGTGTTTTCCTGTGCCTATGAAGGATCTACTTTGTGACATATCGGCTTTTAGGTACTGGCGTTTGCCTCCTCAAGTCCGCGCTTTGTGTCCGCCGCTTCCACGGCCGGAAGAAGACCGGCAGCGATATGACCTTGCCCGTAACCCGACGGCTGCGGTTGTGCTCGGCTTTCCGTTGTATACATTGGTCCGGACGAGAAACAAGCGGACTTGTCCTGCCAGTATCAGGCAGCGGCTGTTTCTTGGTGAGCTCCCCAGGGAATCCGTGCTGGAAACGGAGCATGGGTTTTTGGTTACATCTCCTCTACTGACGACATTCATCATGTCGCGGCATCTGACGGATCTTCAGCTTCTTTTGGTATTGGCGGAGATGTGTGGCTTGTTTGCGGTGTGTGCCCTGCCGGCGGCACTTGAGGCGGATCTTTCGCGTGCAATTGATTCGGGCGCGATTTCGACAACGTTCGGTTGGGTGCGCTGCCCGTCCGAGGACGGCATCGCCTCAAATTTATGGCGTCGAGACGCTTTGGTTTTGGGCGGAGACCTTGACCGTTTTTGTTCAGATGTTTGCGGGATGCGTTACGGCAATAGATTTATGGCGGTATCGCAACTCGTTCCATTGGGTGCCGCGTCGCCTTTTGAGGTCGAGGCGTTTTTGTTGCTTGGACTGCCGCGAGCCCTGGGAGGCGAAGGGTTTTGCGGCATAGAGCTCAATGTCGAAGTGACGTTAAGCACAAGTGCTCGAGCGATTGTGGGAAAGTCCCGTGTATATATCGACCTACTTCTTTCTTCGCCGGACGGTAGGCGACAGGTGGCCATTGAATGTCAGGGAAAGGCCTCGCACGGACGCGCAGGGGATGGCTTGCGTGACGCTGACCGCATGACGGCCCTTCAGGCCATGGGCTACGATGTGCTTCTCCTTACACACAGACAGATATCGGATGAGGATAGATTCCGCGCGATCGTTAAGGCCATATGCAGGATGCTCGATGCTGAATATCGTGATAAAAGCTCAGATGAGCAAAGGGCTGAGACATTACTCAGGTCTGAACTATTCGTTGACTGGACAAAATTGGGAGTAATCGACGGAAAGATGCCCGCTAGACACAAAATGGCTCGATCGTGGACGGCTGCGAATCTAAGTGAGTAGACTTTTGGCACTTTGGCGACTAGGTCGTTTTGCAACAAGGCATTTACCTGCGGCTTTATAAAGTGATATGGATGGTCTGCTCGGCAAGTTCCAAAAAGTCTACTCACTTAGTTTTTGACGAGAAGCCGATGCCGAAGGCGGTCCTATTTCAGGTAGTTAACAAGTTTGTGAGGCACGAAAAAGGCCCGAACCATGCGGTCCGGGCCTCATCGAGCTAGAGGTTATGTCTCAGGTTGCTGGCTTAGCCGAAGTAGCGCTTGAGCAGGCCGGCGAAAGCCTTGCCGTGGCGAGCCTCGTCGCGAGCCATCTCGTGCACGGTGTCGTGGATGGCATCGAGGCCAGCGGCCTTGGCGCGCTTAGCAAGATCGGTCTTGCCGGCGGTGGCGCCGTTCTCGGCCTCAACGCGCATCTCGAGGTTCTTCTTGGTGGAGTCGGTCACGACCTCGCCCAGGAGCTCAGCGAACTTGGCAGCGTGCTCGGCCTCCTCGTGGGCAGCCTTCTCCCAGTACAGGCCGATCTCGGGATAGCCCTCGCGATGAGCGACGCGCGCCATGGCCAGGTACATACCGACCTCGGAGCACTCGCCCTCAAAGTTGGCGCGCAGGTCGGCAACGATGTCCTCGGAGACGCCCTCCATCTTGGCGACGCCCACGACGTGCTCGGCAGCCCACTCGAGCTGACCCTCCTCCTGCTTCAGGAAGCGAGAACCGGGAACGCCGCACTGGGGGCACTTGAAGTCCTCGGGCAGCTGGTCGCCGTCGAACTCTTCCACATAACCGCAAACGGGGCAAACAAACTTCATGATTCGATCCTTTCGATCTATGGCGATTGTGCGCTCGTCCGGTCCCGTAAGGGCCCTCTCCGGACGTGCGTCTTGACGAGTTCTATTATCCATAAATGCAACCAAATGTGAAGCCTATTAGGAATGATTTTTAATAAAACAATTTTGAGATATGAAGATGTTGATTGATTAACGATTGGCAGGCCGTCTTTGACCGCCGCTGAGTACAATCGGGCGAGCAAATGTTGACCTATCAACAAATGAAGGAGTTTCCTTTATGCATCTAGCCCGTCGTGCCTGGTGCCGAACATATCAGACGGTTTTTCGCATTGCATTGCCGATCCTGCCCTATACCGAGCCGCGCATTTTAGAGCATGCCGAGGATGTGCCCGCGGTGCTTCAAAAGCGCTCGATCCAGAAGGTCCTTATCGTGACGGATCCCGGCATTGCCCGTCTGGGGCTCACGGCACCGCTCGAGACGGCGCTCGCATGCAGGGGGATTGGCGTTACGGTCTATGCCGAAACGCGTGCAAACCCCACGGTTTCAAACGTGGAAGAAGCGGCGTCCCTGTATCGAGAGAGCGCCTGCCAGGCCATTATCGGCTTTGGCGGTGGCTCGGCCATGGACTGTGCCAAGGGCGTGGGCGCACGCATTGCGCAGCCAAACAAGCCCATCAACAAGATGCGCGGCCTACTGCGGATTCATCGTCTCCTGCCGCTGCTTATTGCGGTTCCCACTACCGCCGGTACGGGAAGCGAAGTCACGCTCGCGGCGGTTATCACCGATGACGAGACGCACTACAAATACCCCATTAACGACTTTGTGCTCATCCCGCGTTTTGCAGTCCACGACCCCGAGTTTACGTGCGGCTTGCCCGCTTCCATTACGGGGCAGACGGGCATGGACGCCCTGACGCATGCCGTTGAGGCCTTTATCGGGCGAAGCACCACGCCCTATACGCGCAAGATGGCGCGACAGGCGGTGCAGCTTATCCACGACAATTTGCTCGAGGCCTATGAGCATGGTGACGACATGCGCGCTCGTCGCAATATGCTTTCGGCGGCGTATAAGGCGGGCGTTGCGTTTACCCGCTCCTATGTCGGATATGTGCATGCCATCGCGCACAGTCTGGGCGGCCGATACGGAATTCCGCACGGTTTGGCCAACGCGATCATCCTGCCGCACATGCTTCGCGCTTATGGTGACGCCGCCGCCCCCAAGCTTGCCGATCTTGCTCGCATGGCGGGCATTGCGCCGGCTACCGCGCAGGATAGTCTTGCGGCCGAGGCCTTTTTCGATTGGGTCGACCGCATGAACGAGATCCTGGGAATCCCCAAATATGTCTCGGGCATTCGCCGCTCCGACATTCCCGAGATGGCGGCGCATGCCGATGCCGAGGCCAATCCGCTGTACCCCGTTCCGCTTTTGATGGACCGCTTGGAG
Organism: uncultured Collinsella sp.; assembly: GCA_900554325.1. Taxonomy (GTDB): domain Bacteria; phylum Actinomycetota; class Coriobacteriia; order Coriobacteriales; family Coriobacteriaceae; genus Collinsella. The sequence goes on along the minus strand of USHA01000053.1, from coordinate 7,894 downwards.
CTCGAGCGTATGTACGAGGTCGTCGCGGGTGGTATGTTTGAGGACGAGAACTAGGAGGGTGCCATGAACACCGAGGAAATTGCGCGCATCGTCGGCGATCAGCGCACTTACTTTAAAACGCACGCTACGTTTGATGTTGATGCCCGACGTCGCGCGCTCGTGAGTTTACGCGATGCGGTACGGGCGCACGAGGCCGATATTGCCCATGCACTCAAGACCGATTTGGGAAAGTCGCATGACGAGGCATATATGTGCGAGATCGGCACGTCGCTTTCCGAGATTCGTCATCAGATCGCTCACGTGGCTCGATGGAGTCGTCCGCGCCTGCGTCCGTGTGACCTTGCCAACGCCGTGAGCGCGTGCAAAACGCAAGCCGTGCCCTATGGCGTCACGCTCATCATGGCTCCGTGGAACTACCCGTTTTTGCTAACACTCGAGCCGCTCGCCGGCGCCCTTGCCGCGGGCAATACCGTGGTCATCAAGCCGAGTGCCTATGCTCCGGCATCGAGCGCGGTGCTCAAGCAAATCTGTGAAGAGGCATTTGATCCGCGCCTGGTGACGGTTGTCGAGGGCGGGCGCGCCGAGAACGAAGCGTTGCTCGATGAGTGCTGGGACAAGATCTTCTTTACCGGTAGCGTTCCGGTCGGCAAGCTCGTCATGGAGCGCGCGAGTAAAAACCTCACGCCCGTGACGCTTGAGCTGGGCGGCAAGAGCCCCTGCATCGTGGATGCGACGGCAAACTTGAAGGTTGCGGCGCGGCGTATCGCCTTTGGTAAATGGCTCAACGTGGGGCAGACCTGCGTGGCGCCCGACTACCTGCTGGTCGATGCGCGCGTGCACGACGAGCTGCTGGACCTCATCAGGGAAGAGGCCCGCCGTATGTTTGGCGAGCATCCGCTCGATAACGAGGACTACGGGCATATCGTCAACGCCAAGCATTTTGCGCGTGTGCGCGGGCTGATCGATCCCGATAAGGTCGTGCTGGGAGGCACGGCGCGCGAGTCGTCGCTCAAGATTGAGCCGACGATCCTAGACGGCGTGACCCCCGATGACGCCGTGATGCAGGAGGAGATCTTCGGTCCCATCTTGCCGGTGCTGACGTTTGAGAGCCTAGACGAGGCCGAGACGTTTATTACGGATCGTCCGACGCCGCTGGCCCTGTATATCTTTAGCCAGGACCGTTCGGTTCAGCAACGCTTTGTGCGCTACGTGCCCTTTGGCGGCGGCTGTGTCAACGACACGATCATGCACTTGGCTACGAGCCATATGGGCTTTGGCGGCATGGGCGCGAGCGGTATGGGGCAGTACCATGGACGCGAGAGCTTCGATACGTTTAGCCACAAGAAGAGCATCGTGAACAAGGCAACTTGGCTGGACGTGCCGTTTCGGTATGCGCCCTACGCAAGCTGGAAGCACAAGTTCGTGCGCATGTTTGTGCATTAGAAAAGGGCGCAGGTAATACGAACAAGTGTTCCTATTACCTGCATTTTGCGTTAGACTACTGTTATGGAGCACGGATGGGCCAACTCCCTTTAGAAGGGATTTGGTATGAACGTAAGCGATGTTATTTCGTTATTGGCGTTGTTGATTGCGGCTATCGAACTCGGTCTGTTTATCGGCCGAATGAAATAGCCGCCCCCGCGTAAGCGAAGACGGCCACTTCTCACGATGAAAACGTGTATCGGAGTTGGCAAGACCCGCGGCAACGGGTGCCATCCGTGTTCCTATCTTATCTGCAAGCGTTCTGTCGCGCAAGCGTTGAGGCAAACGATTGAAGGACGCAGACAGGATGTATTTGTGTCCGCGCGGGACCGTAGACTTCTCAATAAGGTTACACACCGGTTTATCCGGCCGTTAGAGGAGCTGCTATGTACGAGCCTTCACGTGTTCTTCTGTCATTTCACATTGCAGGATTTCAGTATGCCGATGGCGCCTTGGTCCTGGGCGATCTTAAAGCGGGCGATAAGCTGACGCTGTGTGCCGAGCGCGATAATCCCCATGACCCCGAGGCAGTTGCGATCTACTATGGCAAGACCAAACTTGGCTACGTTCCGGGAAACGAGGTCGGCCCGCTGTCCTTGATGATGTATTACGGCCACGAGGACGTATTTGAGGCCCGCGTGCAACAGGTTGCCCCCGAGCGCAGCCCGTGGCACCAGGTGCGCGTTGGCCTCTATGTGGTGGATGCCCGCTAGTCGGCAATGGAGGCGGCCATGTTTGACGACGATGACCTGTTCGATTTGACGGATGATCCGTTTGAGTGGGATCTGCTGCTCGACGACGATGATCTGGAACAGGACCGTAAGAAACGGCGGGACAAGAAAACTTAGGGTGACGCTTCGAAAAAGCAAGACAAGCGCCGCCGCGGACTGTTCGGCGGGCTCTTTGGATAACCGCCGCATCGCTGCGTCTGTATACTTAGCACGAGTTGAACACGTTGCGAAATGAGGACACAGACGATGATGTGGTTTACCGCCGACTTGCACCTGGGCGATACGAATATCTTGCACGACATGGACCGGCCGTTTGGCTCGGTCGAGGAGATGAACCGCAAGGTCATCGATGCCATCAATGAGTGCGTGGCTGCGGACGACCGCCTCTATATTCTGGGTGACTTTACCTATCGTTTGCCCCTGGCGGAGGCGGTGCGCCTGCGCGAGCGTATCGAATGCCAGAACGTGACGCTCATCCGCGGTAACCATGACGGCGACTGGGAAGATTCCGACGTACCGCGGATTTGGGAAGACGTGCGCGATTACCTGGAGATTGCTCCCGGCTATGCCAAGGGCCATCGTCTGGTTATGAGCCACTACCCCATGCTCAGCTGGAACGGCAAGGCGCGTGGCGCCGTCATGCTGCACGGGCATATCCACAGCAGGGGAGACCGCACCAACGTGCGCAACCGCGATCGCGAGCGCCCCATCTTTCGCTACGATGTCGGTCTCGATGCCAACGAGTACAAGCCCGTAAGCCGTGATCAGATTCTTAGCTTCTTTGGGTTATAGGGCGCCAGAGCCACCACAAAGGGGACAGGCACCTTTGTGGTGGCTCTGGCGCCGTTGCCATTATGGCAGCGGCGCCTTTTTTGTCCGTGCGGCGCGGTAGAGTGTAGGCGGTCGAAATTTGCGTCCATCGAGGAGCTGCTATGAACGAGATTAAGTGCCCGCATTGCGGCGAAGTTTTTAAGGTCGATGCGTCCGGCTATGCGGATATCGTCAAGCAAGTACGCGATGCCGAGTTTTCGCGCGACCTGGACGAGCGTGTGAAGGCAGTCCAGCGCGAGGGCGAGCAGGCGCTGGAGCTTGAGCGCTCGCGTTCGACGGCTGCCTTGCAAAAGGCAGAGTCTCAGCGCAACGCTCAGCTTGTCGAGCAGAAGAACGCTGCAGCTCAGCAGCTGGCACAAGAAGTCGCCAAGCGCGATGCCGAGCTTGCCGAGCTGCGTGCCAAGCTTGAGGGCGCTGCCGCAGAGCGCGAGAGTGCAAGCCAGCGCGCGGCGGTTGAGGCCCGTGCCGATGCTCAAAAGGAGAATGCCGAGCTGCAGCGCGAGATCGATAGCCTGCGTGCGCAGCTTGGGCGCAAAGATGACGAAGCAAAGCTTGCCGAAGCCGCGGTACGCAATGCGACTCAAAATGACCTCGCCGCGCGCGATGCTCAGATTGCGGAGTTGCAGGCAAAGCTTGCCGCCGCAGATAAGGCTCAAGAAATGGCACTCGCAACTGCTGCGGCCGAGGCGCAGCGTAAGCTCGAGGCTGCGCAAAACGAAGCGAATCGTAAGCTTTCCGATTACCAGACAGAAGTGCGTGAGAAGTTCTCGAATGCTAAGACTCAGTCCGAGCGCGAGGCCGAGGGCCTTCGTGCACAGCTTCGTGAGCAAGAACTTTCTGCAAAAATGGAGCTGTCGAAGGCGGTCGCCGCGGCGGAACGAGAGCGCGATGAGGCACGTGCCAAGCTGACGAGCGAGCTGGCGGTGCGCGATTCTCGCGAGGAACAGGTCAAGGCGGCGCATGAGCTCGAGCTCGCGCAGGCCAAGCGCGCGAGCGATGACCTGATTCGCTACAAGGACGAAGAGATTGAGCGTCTTAAGGACATGAAGGTACGCCTGTCCACCAAGATGGTGGGCGAGTCGCTCGAGCAGCACTGCGAGACCGAGTTCAATCGCCTGCGCATGACGGCGTTTCCCAACGCGTACTTCGAGAAGGATAACGATGCGTCCGAGGGCACCAAGGGCGACTTTATCTTCCGCGAGTGCGACGCAAGCGGTAACGAGGTCATTTCGATTATGTTCGAGATGAAAAACGAGAACGATGAGACCGCGACCAAGCACAAGAACGAGGACTTCTTTAAGAAACTCGACCACGATCGCCGCCAAAAGGGCTGCGAGTACGCGGTGCTCTGCACGTTGCTCGAACCCGAGAGCGAGCTTTACAACGCCGGCATCGTGGACGTGAGCTATCGCTACGAGAAGATGTACGTGATTCGCCCACAGTTCTTTATTCCCATGATCACGCTTCTTCGCAACGCCGCCATGGGTTCGCTGCGCTATAAGCAGGAACTGGCGGAGTACAAACAGCAGAATATCGACGTCACGAACTTCGAAGCCAAGATGGAAAAGTTCAAGAATGATTTCGGTCGCAACTACGAGATCGCGAGCCGCAAGTTCCAAACGGCGATTGATGAGATCGACAAGACGATTAGCCATCTGCAGAAAACCAAGGAGGCGTTGCTGTCCTCCGAGAACAATCTGCGCCTAGCCAACAAGAAGGCCGACGATCTTACCATTCGCAAGCTCACGTGGGGCAACAAGACCATGAAGGCCGCGTTTGACGAGGCGCGCGGGGCTGCGACAGAGACAAACGATGAGCCAGCCGAGGCGGATTCGTATGAGGTCGAGGATACCGAGTAGGGGATAGCGTATCGCGCAAAAAGCGGGGCCGCTGGCGATGTTGCCAGCGACCCCGCTTCGTTTCGTTCCAGTATGTTCGGCTAGTCCTCGAGCAGGTCCTCGATAAAGCCGACGCGGTAGTTTTTGAAGATGACCTCGCCGCCGTCTTGCGTGGCGTCCAGATCGACATCGCCCATGATGCCAAAGTCGTGGTCGCCATCCTCGTCGGCAAAGATCTGGTGCACGTGCCATACGTGCGCGGTCTTCTCGTCGGACTCGTCAATGGAAAACATCGCGGCGCTGCGGGCATCTCCGTCGGTGAGGATTTCCTCGTGCTGCTCGTGGTAAGCGTCGAGTGCTTTTTGCCAGCGGATCTCGCTCATGCCCCAGTCGTCGTCGAGCTCGCCCAGGTCGCGAACGTGCTCGCGAGCGGCAAGGGTCACGCGGCGGAAGAGCGCGTTGCGCACCAACAGCGTGCAGCCGCGGCGGTCCGCCACGACCTCGTCGATGCCCTGCGGCGGCGCGGCGTCGAGGGCTGCCGGGTTGCCGGCGTTCTCCCACTCGTCCACCAGGCTCGAGTCCACCGAGCGCACCACAAAGCCCAGCCACGAGATAATGTCGCGCAGGCGCTCGTCGCGCTTCTCGATGGGCACGGTGCGGTCGAGTGAACGGTAGGCCTCGGCTAGGTAGCGCAGCAGAATGCCCTCGGAGCGGGCGATGCCGAGCTTTTGAATGTAGCCCTTAAAATCGCTCGGGCTTTCCAGCATATCGCGCAGGACGCTCTTGGGAGAGAGCTGATAGTCGTTTGCCCAGGGCACTTCCTGGCAGTACTTGTCAAAGGCGGCGTCGAGCAAATCCTCGAGCGGCTTTTCGTACGTGACGTCTTGAATGCGCTCCAAGCGCTCCTCATACTCGACGCCGTCAGCCTTCATTTCGGCCATCGCGCGGTCGCGCGCAGCGCGCTCCTGTGCGCGCAGCACCTGCTTGGGGTCCTCGAGCGTTGCCTCGACCATCGAGATCAGATCCATGGTATAGGTCTCGCTCTCGGGATCGAGCAGCTCCAACGCGGCAAGCAAGAACGGCGAGAGCGGCTGATCGAGCGCAAAGTCCTCGGGCAGATCGACCGTCAGTGCATAGTCAATGTCTGGTGCGGCGTCAGTCGGGGCGTCGGGTGCGGGCGGCACCTCGGTGCGAACGACGACGCCGGAATCGATGAGTGTGGCGAAGATTTCATCGGCGCGAACCTCGAGCTTGGCCTTTTCCTCGGGGGTCTGCAGGCTCGTCTCGATGAGGTCGTGTACGCGGGCACGGGCGTCGCCGCCCTGCTCGACCACGCTAATCACCATGGAGTGCGTGATGCGCAGGCGCGGCTTGAGCGTCTCGGGCTGCGTCTCAATCAGACGCTCAAAGGTCTGCTTGTTCCAGGTGACAAAGCCCTCGGGGGCCTTCTTCTTTTTAATCTTGCGGAGCTTCTTGGGGTCGTCACCCGCCTTGGACATGAGCTTGGCGTTCTCGATCTCGTGCTGCGGGGCCTCGGCGATGACCATGCCCTCGGTATCGAAGCCCGAACGGCCGGCGCGACCGGCAATCTGATGGAACTCGCGGGCGCGCAGACGACGCATCTTGTAGCCATCGAACTTGGTGAGCGCGGTGAGGACCACGGTGTGGATGGGTACGTTGATGCCGACGCCGAGCGTATCGGTGCCGCAGATGACAGGCAGCAGGCCCTGCTGCGCCAAGCGCTCGACCAGCAGACGATAGCGCGGCAGCATACCGGCGTGGTGCACGCCGACGCCGCAGCCAAGCAAGCGCTTGAAGATCTTGCCAAAGGCCGTCGAGAAGCTCGTGCCTTTGGCGGCTTCCTTAATGGCCTCGCGCTGCTCCTTGCTGGCGATGCCAAAATTGGCGAGTGACTGTGCCGTCGCAAGGGCGGCATCTTGGCTAAAGTGCACGATATAGAGCGGGGCCTCGCCGCGGCGCATGGCGAGCTCGACCGTGCCCTCGAGCGAGGTCGTCACGTAGTCGTAGCTCAGCGGCACGGGGCGTGGGGCGTCGACAACCAAGTCGCAAGCAGCGCCGGTGTGTTCCTCGAGTGAGGCGGCGATGGCGGTGACATCGCCGAGCGTGGCGCTCATGAGCATAAACTGCGTGTGGGGCAGGGTGAGCAGCGGCACCTGCCAGGCCCAGCCGCGGTCGGGGTCGGCAAAGTAGTGGAACTCGTCCATGGCCACGCAGCCCACGTCGGCGCCCTCGCCCTCGCGCAGTGCATCGTTGGCAAGGATTTCGGCCGTGCAGCAGATGACGGGCGCCTTGGTATTGATATGCGTATCGCCGGTGATCATGCCGACGTTATCGCGGCCGAGTACCTGCACCAGATCGAAGAACTTTTCGCTGACCAAGGCCTTGATAGGGGCCGTGTAATAGCAACGCTTGCCCTGTGCCATGCCCATAAAGAGCATGCCCAGCGCGACGAGCGATTTACCCGATCCGGTCGGTGTGCCTAAAATGACGTGATCGCCGGCAGCCAGGTCCATGAGGGCCTCTTCTTGGTGATCCCACAGCTCAATGCCGCGATCGCTTGTCCATTCAAAGAAGCGTCCGAAGGCTTGTTCGGGCGTGAGCCATGGTTCGGGCTCACTGCCGTCCTCGGGCTCCCACCAGGTGGGGGAGAGCGCGCCGAGCGAGCCAAACTCGGCTTCGGTTCCCGTGCCGCCCGAGAATGAGCTGGCAGCGCCGGCGCCGGAGACGGTGCTGGCGGCGGTATCTGTCGTGGTCTGTGCCATATGGTTGCTTTCTCTCGCGATTGTCCGCCAACTATTATGGCGTAGCGGCGGCGTGGGGTGCCAGCGCGCGAGAAAATGCAGGAAATGGGCGTTCTGCCCAGCCGTTTAGTGTAGTCGCTAGCTAAGTGAGTAGACTTTTTGCGATATTGCGAGCACATCGCTTTTGCGCAAGGGTTCTACCTGCACTGATAATTGTTCTCGGGGGAAGCGGGCACTGCGGGGCGCGGCA
>USHA01000052.1 GCA_900554325.1 uncultured Collinsella sp. | reverse complement strand
CGGCCGTGGTGAAGGCCTCGAGCATGGTGGTCTTCTTCTCGGCGATGTCGAGCAGCTTGTCGTTAGGGATAACGATCATGGTGTCGACGCAATCGGAGAGGGTCTTGATGCCCTCCTCGGCGCTCTTCTTGCGCTTGCGACCCTCGAAGGTAAAGGGCTTGGTCACGACGGCGACGGTCAGCGCGCCGACCTCGTTCATCGCGATATCGGCAACGATGGGGGCAGCGCCGGTACCGGTACCACCGCCCTCGCCGCAGGTGATGAACACCATGTCGGCGCCAGCGAGCGCCTCGGCGATATCGTCGCGGGACTCATCGGCAGCCTTGCGGCCAACCTCGGGGTTGGCGCCGGCGCCCAGGCCGCGGGTAAGGTCGGTGCCGATGTGCACCTTGATATCGGCATCAGAGATCGCGAGCGCCTGAGCATCGGTGTTGATGGCAACAAACTCGACGCCGCGGATGCCCTCTTCGATCATTCGATTGACCGCGTTGGTACCGCCGCCGCCGACGCCGACCACCTTAATGACGGCAAGGTAGTTGTTGATCTCTGTCTCGTGCATGTCGGTCCTCCGAACAAAGGTTATAGCCATAGCATGGGTTGACCCCTGCGCACATTAACCTTCAGGTTGAAAGTAAATGCAAAGGTAAACCGTATTATGTTTGCACATTATGAGCGTTTCAGTCAAATAATTGACCGTGAAAACCAAACAAACCAGATAAACGGCGTGGTATGGCCCCTCAACAAAGCCGTTTAGGATACTAGGCGGTCGGTGCGTTCCTAAACGTGTAGTTGCCCGGAGAGCGCACATTGATATAGGTCACGCCCTCTACCTGCGAAAGCAGCTTGGTCACGATGCGTTCTTTCTTGGCGATATCGTCCGAATCGCCCAGCGACACCTCGACGCCGTTGTCGAGATTTGCCGAGATAGCCTCAACGGAAGGCGTGGAAATATCCTTCACCTGGTCCAAGAACTCGCTCGAGAAACCGCGTGCGTAATCCAGGCCGGCCTTGACGGCCTTGGAGCTCACCGCCCGACCCGAAACCGGTGCGACATCGGCCGAGACGTCAGTCAACAGCACGGCGCCGTAGTGCTTGGCAAGCGCCAGGGCCGCATCGATGCCGGTCAGGGTTTTGGCACCCTCCCCCGATGTAATGACGTTCCCCTGGTCGTCCACCTCGACAGACGTCGACAGCGGAGCAATCCAGGTGTCATCGTCTCCGATAGCCCAGGCAAGGTCGTCGGAGCTGATATACGCAATGGCGATAACCTTACGCTCCGTCGGCGTGATGATAAGCGTATGGGGAAACTGGCGCTGAACATCCACGCCCGAGACCCACGGGTTTTGCTTGAGGCCCTCGGTAATCTGATCGGGATCCACGTTAAAGAGCGACGTGTTCTCGGGAAGACTGATGAGCTGCATGGCGTCGTGCTTGGTCACATGCTCGCTGCCATGAATCTGAATATCGGTGGCGGCGAACAGGCCGGAGTTGATGACGACGATGGCAACAATGGCAAGTACGGCCAAGGCTGCCAGGATGCCGCCCGCGATTTTGCCCTTACCCTTCATGGCAGAAGCGACGTCGGTCGTCTTGCTTGCCATGGCACCAAGCGATGACAGAGGATTGATGCCCTTTTTTGCCGAAGACGCCTTGGCAGCGGGCACCGATGTCAGCGAACGCGGCTTAGCGCCAGCCAACGTACGGCCGGCATGCGGCGCACGAGCTCCCAGCGAAGGCTTGGGCGTCGCCATGGGTCGGGAGGTCTTGGCGCCCATCGCCGGCTTGGGCGTCACCGAAGGACGCGGAGCCGGACGACTCGTCTTTTTAGAAGCGGGACGTCCTCCCAGCTGCGAGCCGACGACCGGGCGCTTGGCAGGACGAACGGGCCCAACAGACTTGGAGGGCATGGCGGGCTTATGTTGAAGCTGGGCAGGTGCGCCGGAACGCCCTCCGGCGCGGCGGAAGGTTGGTTTCGATGCTCTAGAAGCCGAGGAATTTAACTTCCGGTCTGAGCTCGATGCCATACGCCTCCCTCACCTTTCCGTGCACATGCCTGATAACCGCGGCCACGTCATCGGCCGAGGCGGTTCCGTTATTAACGATAAAATTAGCGTGTACGGGCGAAACTTCCGCACCGCCAACCGAAAAACCCTTTAATCCACAATCCTCAATCAACTTGCCCACGCTTGCATCGGGCGGGTTGCGAAAGACCGATCCGCAGGATGCACGGCCCATGGGCTGCGTGCGCTTGCGGCGCGTCAGGTACCGTTCCATGCGCTCGCGAATGTCGGCCTTGGGCGCGGGCTTGAGTTTAAGCACGCACTCGAGAATGATCTCGTTACGCGGCAGACTGCACTCGCGATACCCCCAAGCGATCTCGGACCCTGCATAGTGCTTAATACCGGACGCCGGATCAAACGTGACCACGTCCTCGATAAGGGAGCCGATCCACTCGGTCCGCGTGCCTGCGTTCATGGACACGGCGCCGCCGACCGAACCGGGAATACCGACCGCGAACTCAAGGCCCGAAAGCCCACGCGACAAGGCGTCGTTGACCAAACGCGCGAACATCACGCCCGCACCAACGGTCAGCGTGCAGCCGTCCTCGGCAACAACCGTGCGCTGAAACTCACGTCCCAGCGAAATAACGGCGCCGCGATAACCGGCATCGGCAACCAACAGGTTGGACCCCTTGCCGATAATCACCCACGGCACCTGCTCGCGGTCGAGCACCGCCACGGCGCGACGCAGGGCATGGTAGCTATGGCACGTCACAAAGAGGTCGGCCTTGCCGCCGATACGATAGCTTGTATGGCGTGCAAGACGTTCGTCCTCGACCACGTCCGTGTCGATCATGCCCGAAAGCGCCATGACGGCGTTAAACAGACCCATAGAGGTTAAGCGTCCTTCTTGGCAGTCAGATACTCGATGAACTCGGGGCCGACGGTCGTAACGTCGCCGGCACCCATGGTGAGCAGCAGGTCGCCCTCGCCCACGAGCTTCTCAAGCTCCTGGTTGAGCTCAAGACGGCTGGAGCAGTACACGACCTCCTTGCCGGGGTGCTTGGCGCGAACGGTATCTGCGAGCATCTTGGAGGTAACGCCCGGAATCGGCATCTCGCCGGCGGAGAACACATCGATCAGCAGCAGCTTGTCGGCGTTGGCAAAGGCATCGGCAAAGTCATCGCACAGAGCCTGCAGGCGCGAATAGCGGTGCGGCTGGAACACGACGTCGACATGCTTGTAGCCCAGCGAAGAGGCAGCAGCGAGCGTCGCCTTGATCTCGGTGGGATGATGGCCGTAATCGTCAACCACCGTGATGCCGTCGATATCGCCCACGTGGGTAAAGCGACGGCGGACGCCCTCAAAACTCGAAAGCGCCTTAGCGGCGGCGTCGATATCGAGGCCCAGGACATGGGCGACGGTCAGGACGGCCGTGGCGTTGAGCATGTTGTGACGACCGGGGTTGCTCTTAATCTCGACAGCGTGCTCGGTACCGTCCTCAAAGCGAACGATAAAGTCGCTCTGGATGCCCTTGACATCCGGATGTACGCAGACGATGTCGTTGTTCTCGGCAAAACCATAGGAAAGCACATGACGGCCCGTCGACTTGGCGAGCTCGACCAGATGCGGGTCCTCGCCGCAAACGATGACGGTGCCGTCCTCGCCCACCAAACTCATAAACTTGGCGAAGGTAGCCTCGATCTCCTCGATACCCGAGTAATGATCGAGATGGTCGGCCTCGACGTTGGTCACGATGACCACGTTGGGGTTCAGGAACAGGAACGAGCTGTCGGACTCGTCGGCCTCGGCGACAAAGTAGTCACCCGAGCCGTTCTTGCCGTTGGTGTCGTAGCCCTCGACAATGCCGCCGATCAGGAAGCTGGGGTCCAGACCCATGCGATCGAGCATCGTGGCGCACATCGAAGATGTCGTGGTCTTGCCGTGCGTGCCGGCAACGGCGACGGTGGTGTAGCCGTGGCCCAGGGCCGAGAGCATCTTGGCACGGGGCCACACGGGAATACCGAGCTCGCGTGCACGCACGAGCTCGGGGTTGGACTCGGGAATAGCGGTGGAGACCACAACCACGTCGGGCTTGACCTCGTCGATCGTCGCGGCCTCGTGGCCCACGTGGACCTTCACGCCGGCGCGGGTAAGCTGGCGAATATAGCGCGACGTCTTAAGGTCGGAGCCGGTAACGGTATAACCGCGCTCGTGCAGAACGAGGGCGATGCCGCTCATGCCGGCACCACCGATACCGATAAAGTGGGCGCTCTTGAACTCGGGCGCGGAGGTTGCAGTCTGGGAATCAGCCATGTGCTCGTGTACTCCTTGCGTAAACACTGCCTGTAACCCGTTAACTGTACCGCACCTACCGCATCCGCGCGAGGGCGACCGGCGATATCCCGTCTAACTAACGCAATCCCTCTACCGCGTCAGCCAAAAGTGCGGCGGCACGGTCCTGGGCCAAGCCACGCGCCGCCTGACGCATGGCATCACGCGCCGCAGCGTCATCGATCAGGTGCAGCAGCTCGTCGGCAAAGGCGGGGGCATCGATATCGGCATCGGCGCATAGCACGCCGGCACCGGCATCGACCAGGTAACGCGCATTCGTGGTCTGATGGTCGGCCGTGGCGTGCGGATACGGCACGAGTACCGAGGGCACGGCAAGCGCGGCGATCTCGGCCACGCTCGAGGCACCGGAACGCGAGAGCACCAGATCGGCCGCAGCCAGCATATCGCCCATGTTGTCGATGTAGGGCTGGACACGATAGCGCTTCGCCTCCTCGGGCGTCAGCGCCAAAGCGCGCTCGGTCTCCTCAAAGCCGTCGGCACCCGTCGAATGCAAAATGTAGAGATTCTCGCGGGTCAGCAGCTCACTCTTGAGCGAGGCAACGCGCTCGTTGAGATGCTGAGCACCGAGCGAACCACCAAAGACGAGCAGAAGCGTCGCGTCCTCGGGCACACCGAGCGTCTTGCGACCGCGGGCGCGATCGCCCTCGATCACCGAACGACGCACAGGATTGCCCGTCATGAGCACATGGTCGGGGTCGCCCTCACGCTCAAAGACCGCGCGGGCCGCAGGTACCGAAATGCACACGCGGGTGGCATGTGAATTCATCATCTTGTTGGCCAGACCCGGAACAGAGTTCTGCTCGTGCAGCAGATACGGAACGCCGGCGCCCTTGCACCAACCCAGCAGTGGGACCTCAACGTAAGCACCAAAGCCGATAGCGGCATCGGGCTTACCGACCTTCGAGAAGTGACGGGCAAGCGCACGCTTCGCCTTGTTGACGCGCCACAGCGAGGTCAGCGCCGTCCAGGGACGGGAGCGATCGAAGCCCGTGACCGTGATGGGCACAAAATCGAATCCGGCCTCGGGAACCAGACGACCCTCGAGTTTGCGCGACTGGCCCACGAACACAACGTGATGACCGCGGTCACGCAGCTCCTCGGCCAAGGCGAGCGCGGGGTTGATATGTCCTGCCGTGCCGCCAGCTGCAATAGCAACGGTCATCTTATCGGTCATGGTAATCCCTTCGTACACGCGGCCCCTGGTCATCGGTGCGCAAACGCGCCGACGGGTCCGAATTCAAATCGATTCGATTATATCCGCCGCCCGCATTGCGATGAGTAGGACGCTGTGGACGACCTTGCGGCGCCGTTCGCTGACGTGAACGGGCTGCCGGCTCGGTCGCAGAGCCATCCAGGACGGTAAAGCCGTTACGCGAAGATCGCTCACCGCGCACATGGGGCACGCCGGCGGTACTCTCATCCATAACGGCAAAGCTCTCGCGACGACGGTCGTACTCATCGCGACGGGCGCTCTCATACGAAACGCGCAGGATCAGACCGGCGAGCATAAGCGACACAATAATCGACGAGCCGCCGTAGCTAATAAACGGCAGAGGCTTGCCCGTCATGGGAAACACATTGAGAATGCCCAGCGCGTTGATCAAAAACTGCACCGCAAGGATGACCGCGGAACCCGATGCCATAAGTGCTCCGCGACGGTCGGTCGCCTGCTCGGCAATACGAAACGCCGAGTAGATCAGCATCGCGAACACCAAGAAGAACAGCACGGTTCCGATAAAGCCAACTTCCTCGCCGATAATAGCCAAGATGTAGTCGTTATGCGCCTCGGGCAAATACGAGTACTTCATGGTGGAGTTACCGATACCGCGACCGAACAGGCCGCCCGAGGCAAACGCCATAATGGCAAGTGTGGCCTGATAGCCATCACCATATTCGTCTGCCCAAGGATTCCAAGCAACCTCGACACGCGTCATACGATACGGCTCGGCGATAAGGGCGATCGCAATGACGGCGATGCCGGCAACGACCGTCCAAACGATATATTTGGGGTCCAATCCCGCAAACAACGCCATGCACATGAGGGTCAGCAAGATGATCAGAACGGTGCCAAAATCGGGCTGAACAAAAATCAGAAAGAGCGAAATGCCCAGGTAGACACCCATCTTGCGAAGAAACTCGTTGATGTTGCCGCCGGGCGAAAAGATGCGGTCGAGCATGATGGCCGAATACGCGATGGCGAACGGCTTTAAAAACTCAGACGGCTGGAACTGAATACCGGCGATGTTGAGCCAACGCGTGGCGCCACGACTGCCGCTACCCATAAAGAACACCAGAACCAGTAGCCCTATCATGCCCATGAGAAAGATCCTGAGCACGTCTTCCCCAAACCAACTGTCCGGCAAGACGCGCACGATGGCAACCATGGCCAGCACGCCAACTCCAGCAAACGCGGCCTGTCGACCCAGAAAAAACGTCGCCGAGCCATTCTCGTGCAGCGCCTCGACCGAAGACGCCGAGTACACCATCAGCAGGCCAAAGCATACCAAGGCAAACAAGCAGGCCATGAATATCAAACGGGGGCGCATGATACGGGCGGGAACGCCGGCAATATAGCGTTCGCTAAACGACTGCCCGCCGCGGCTGGAACGCGGTGTGCTGCGACGTGAGGAAGCACGGTCCGAGTCGGGCCTCCTCATACCTTGTCGGGGGCTCTCCTCTCTCACCGCAACCCCTATTCCATTTGTGATTTCGCTGCAGCGGCAAGCTGGGCCACGTAGTCCTTAAACACGCGGCCGCGCTCCTCATAGCCCGAGAACTCATCGAACGAAGAGCAGGCAGGAGAAAGTAAGATCACATCGCCACGGCTCGAAAGCGAACGGGCAACGTCCACGGCGTCGCGCAGGTCATCCGCCTGGGCGATATCCACATCGCCATCGACATCAGCCTCGTCCATAGCGGCGGTGAAGCGCTCGCGCGCATCGCCAAAGCAGACGACCGAGCGCACGTTGTCCATAACGACGCGCGCGAAATCCGTGAGCGGCGTGCCCTTATCGTGGCCGCCGAGCAGCAAGATCACGTCGTCATCGGGAAATGCCGTCAGTGCCTTCTCGACCGCATCGGTGTTGGTCGCCTTGGAATCGTTGACGTAGCGCACGCCGTCAATCTCGCCACACAGCTCCACGCGGTGCTCGAGCGGCTGGAACGAGGCAAGACCGCGGCAGACACCATCGACATCGGCACCGACCGCCAAGGCAGCCGTGGCAGCGCACAGGGCATTGATAACATTGTGATGGCCCGAGATCTTGAGCGCGGATGTAGCGATGAGCGGGGTCTCGACACCCTTCAGACGCACGATCATCTTGCCATCGCGCACAAAGGCGGCATCCTCGCCCTCAGGCTCGTCAAAGGCAACCTTGCAGATGCGACGACCCGGCGTGTAGATGTACTCATCGAACTCGTGAATGCCGGCGTCTTCGACGTCGACAACCACCAGATCGTCATCGACCATATTGTCAAACAGTTTGATCTTGGCAAGCGCATAGTTCTTATGGCTCTTATGCCAGCCCAAGTGGTCGGGAGTGATGTTGAGCAGCACCGCCACGCGGGGGTGGAGCTCGGTTGTCGTAGCAATCTGATAGCTCGAGAGCTCAGCCACAAACCACTCGTTGTGGGCTCGGCCGTCAATCTCGTTGACCGGCGGCTCGCCGATGTTGCCGACAGCAACGCTGGCCTCGCCGGCAGCCTTAAGCAGATAATCAGTCAGCGACGTGGTGGTCGTCTTGCCGTTGGTGCCCGTGATGGCAATCCAGTTATCGGGCGACAGGCGATAGGCAAACTCGGGCTCACCCATAATCTGGGCGGCATGCTCGCGCCCGGCCTTAAAGAAGCCCGAGAACTCCGAGATGCCCGGGCACGTCACGCATACGTCATAGGCGCCCTCGACCTGTTCGGTCCCATAGACAAACGACGCACCAGCAGCCTCGAGCGCACGCGTGGCGTCATTGGGCTCAGAGGTGCCGCCGCCATACACGGTAACGGCGCTTACGCGCTCGGGATGTGCCAGCGCCCAGCGGGCGACATCGAGACCGGATTTGCCCTGACCCAGAACGAGCAGGCTAAAGACATCAGCAAGAGGCATGAAAGACCACTATCCCAACTGGAAGAACAGGGCAAGGCCAACGGCACCAAAGGCCGCAGCGATAATCCAAAAACGGATGACGACCTTGGTCTCGGCCCAGCCCTTCTTTTCGAAATGATGATGGATGGGCGCCATAAGGAAGACGCGCTTGTGCGTAAAGTGGAAGTAGACAACCTGAATCATGACCGACAGGGTCTCAACGATAAACAGGCCGCCGATGATGAGGGAGACGACCTCGGTGTTGGTCATGATGGACGTGCAGGCAAACGCGGCGCCCAGGGCAAGCGAGCCGGTATCGCCCATAAAGATGCTCGCCGGATAGCAGTTGAACCACAGAAAGCCCAAGCAGGCACCGGCACACGCGGTGCAGAAGATGGACAGGTTCACGTCTCCGTGCAAAAACGCCATGGCAGCCATGGCGAGCATGGCAATCATAGAGGTGCCGCCAGCAAGACCGTCAAGGCCATCGGTCAGGTTCACGGCATTAGAAAGACCGGCGATCGTCAGCCAGCAAAAGACAATGTAGAGCCACGGGAACGAAAGGCCGCAGATGGTAGTCGAAAGCACGCCAAGGTCAATCGTCAGGCCGCCGGGAAAACGAATCTCGGGGGCGACGCCGCACCAGTTAACAGCAAGTACCGTAAAGGTGACACAGATAATGGTTAGGCCGATCATCTTGGCATGAGGCGTCAGACCGAGCGAGCGCCCATGCGTAACGGAGGTCAGGTCGTCGATCAGGCCCAGCACGCCGGTCGCCAGCGTGGCGAGCAGCACGAGCACGAGCTCGGTGGTGAGCTTGCCCATCAGCAGGCAGGTCAGCGAAATCGCAACAAGGATGATGACGCCGCCCATGGTCGGCGTACCCTGTTTAATCAAATGACGCTTGGGGCCGTCGGCTCGGACCTGTTGGCCGATACCCTCGACCTTCAGCAGCTTGATCCACCACGGCATGAGCAGCAGCGCAATGGCAGCGGCGATGCCAAGCCCCAAAAAAGCCTGATACGTTGGATACGAGGGATTGCCGAACATGGGCTAGCACACACCTTCCACAAAGCGGTCGAGCTCAACAAAGCGGGAACCCTTGACCAGTACAACATCATGTTTTTCAAGCGCGCCGCCCATGCGGTCGAGCACCTGCTGATAATCGGAGAACACCTGGATGCGGTCCTCGTCCATGCCCATCATGCGCGCGGCATCGGCCATAAGCTGGGCCAGCTCACCACCCACGCACGCCAGCATGTCGAGCTTCTTGGCGGCCGCATAGGCGCCCACGAGCTCATGCATGCGAGGAGCCTCATCGCCCATCTCGCCCATCTCGCCCAGGATCGCCATGCGAGACCCCGTGCACGAAAGCGAGCACAGTAGATCGAGGCCAGCAGCCATGGATTCGGCACTGGCGTTATAGGAATCGTCGATGACGCGGGCACCGCTCTTGGCGCGCTTGATCTCCTGGCGGTGACCGGTGATCGTGAGGCCCCTAAAGGCAGCATCGATCTGCTCGGGCGTCACGCCCAAGCGATAGGCAACCGCGGCGGCCTTAACGGCATTAGGAACGGACTGCACGCCGGGGATGGCAAGCATGGTATCGATCGTCTCACCCTGGCCAAAATCGAGCGTAAAGACCGGACGTCCCTCGTCATCAACACGAATGTCGCGGGCACGGACCTCATCATCGTCCGAGACGCCGGCCAGCATCACATCGATACCAGCAGGCTGGGCGAACGTATCGCGAATGAACGGCGTAAAGTCGTCCTCGCCGCCCAAAACCAGCAACGGCGAGAAGTCGCCGGCGGCGCACATGCCCTGGACAATCTCGGACTTGGCACGGGCGATGTTCTCGCGGCTGCCCAGGATACCGATGTGGGAGGTTCCGATCTTGCTCACGATGGCAAGATTGGGGTTGGCAGACTGGGACAGGCGCTCAATCTCATGAAAATGGTTCATGCCCATCTCGAGCACCAGGACCTCGGTATCGGCCGGAGCGGAAAGCACCGTGAGCGGCATGCCGATCAGGTTATTGAAATTGCCCTTGGTGGCCCAGACACGATAGCGCTTGGCGAGCACGGCGGCGAGCACGTCCTTGGTCGTCGTCTTGCCGATGGAACCGGTAATGCCAACGACCAGGCAGCCAAGCTCCAGGCGATACGTGTGCGCCAAACGCAGCAGAAACTCCTCGGGATCATCGGTCAGCAGGATGGCGCACCCCTTGTCCTGCGCCAGCGAGACCAGCTCAGCCTCGGGCTCACGCGTCATCACGACGGCGCCGGCACCCGACTGGACGGCACGGGAAGCAAAATCATTGCCGTCGACGTTTTCACCGGGAAAGGCGACGAAAATCGTCCCTTCCTCGACCTGGCGCGAGTCGATAACGCACCCGCGGCATACCCGATCGGCTTCTCCCGTCACGGTTCGGGCCCCTGTTGCGGCCGCGAGGTTGTTGACGGCGATCTCTATCATTGCAGCTCCCCTGTAAACCTAATAATGCTATCGGCGTATTGTATCCCAGCGCCGCACATGCGTGGTGCAGGGCATGTGAACACCCTCATATGGGACAACAAACAACGCCCCAAAGATTGTAACCCCCTACTTCGTGTGCGGGATACCCAGCACGTCGAGCGCGTTGGCCATAATGGACTGGAACGGCACCGCAGCGGCATCTGAGCCGCTCGGCGTTCCGTCGAGCGTGATATAGCACAGCACCTTGGGCGATTGTGCCGGTGCAAAGCCCATAAAGGACGACATGTAGTTCTCCTTGAGGTAGCCGCCGTTCTCGTCGGCACGTTCGGCCGTACCGGTCTTACCCGCCACGTCATAGCCGTCAACCGCGCCGCCAACGCCCGTTCCCTCGGACACGACCGTCTGCATGCACGATGTCACCTGGGATGCGGCGTCCTCCGAAATCGCGCGCTCGCCTTCACCCCAGTCCTTCTCGTCGCCTTTGCTGGACTTATAGAAGTGCGGTGTCATCATCACGCCGCCGTTGGCGATGCCGCCCACGGCACGTGCGATCTCAATCGGCGAGACGGACAGTGCCTGTCCAAAGCTCATCGAGCCCAGCGTGGCGCCGTCATACTGGTCACGCTCCTTGACGATACCCAGGCTCTCTCCCGGAAAATCGACACCCGAGCTGTGACCGATGCCCCACTTGTCCACATAGGCGGCAAAGTCGTCGGCACCGATCTTGCGCCCCACCAGGACAAAGCCCACGTTGGACGAACGGCGCATCATCTCGCGCACATCCATGGTCATGGCATAGTCGCGCTTGTCGGCATCGGTGACGGTATCGTCGCCCACCTTGATGCTCGCCGGCACCTCAAACGACGTACTCGATCGCACGACGCCCAAGTCGAAGCCGGCGCCCGCCACGAGCGTCTTAAAGACCGAGCCGGGCTCGTAGGCGTCGGTGACCAGGCGCAGATTCATATCCTCGGTCTTGGCGTTTTCCAGATTGGTCTGGTCGTAAGTCGGATACGAGCAGGCTGCCAAGATCTCGCCTGTCGTAGGATCGGTGACCAGCGCCGAGCCGTTCTTGGCCTTAGTCTTCTCAACTGCCTCTGCCAGGGCATCCTCGGCCGCACGCTGGATATTGACGTCGAGCGTCGTCACGATATCAACGCCGTCGACCGCAGCCACCTTTTTATAGGCACCGCCCGCGATATAGCTGCCGTCCCTCGCGCGCTCGCGTACGAGAGAACCGTTCGTGCCGGTCAGAAGCTTGTTGTATTGCTTTTCGAGACCCGTCAAGCCATCGTTGTCCACATTCACTACACCCAGCACCTGCGATGCCAGATTGCCGTATGGATATACGCGCTTCATGGCCTGCTCAAAAAGCACACCGGGCAGGTTCTTCTTCTCCAGCGTCGCAGCATCGTCTTCGTCCACCTGGCGTTTGATATACACCCAGGTTCCATCGGACTCAACGAGCTTGCGGCAGGTCTTTTTATCGATTCCAGTTGCCTTGACCAGCGCCGACACCGTCTTGTCAACGTCCTCGACAAGCTGCGGGTTCACGGCGATGTTGCGACATTCGACCGACGACGCCAGCACGTTACCGTTGCGGTCGTAGATGGTGCCACGTTTGGCATAGAGGGTCTGCGCAAGCAGGCGGCGCGCATCGGCACGCTCGCGCAGTTTATCGGCTTCGACAATTTGATAGTCGGCAAGGCGAAAGACGCCCAAGCCCAAGCCAAGCCCAATGAATCCCATGACGGCTTTGCGGCGAGGCAGAGGCGCGCCTGTGAGCCATTCGGTCGACGAACTCTTGCGCGACCTGGTGTTATGCACTTGAGGGCCGCCCGAGCCGCGAAGTCGCGACGCCGGGTCGTTGCCACGGGACTGCCCGGCGTTGTAAGATTGCCGACCCGTTCCTTGATAACCAGAACGTCCCCGCGACGAGGGACGTCCAGAACCGCGGCCCCCATCGGAACCGCGGCGATAGTCATTTGTCATACTCAGCTACCGTCTTGCTACTGAGCGGTCGCGGTCGCGTTGGCGCCCGCGGCTGCATCCTGCGAAAAGTCAAGTGTAACGCTCTCGCTGGGCTCCACCATGCCATAAGCGCCCGCAAGGTCGCGAATGCGCGTGTCGGCGCCATAGACCGAGTGCATGACCTCCAGGTCGGAGCTCTCATCGGTCGCCTTTTCGAGCGTGTTGGTAAGCTCGGCGTTGCTGTTGAGCACCTGGGCCGTAACGCCGGCGAGCGCCACGCGGGCGATGCCGATCGTCATGAAGATAGCCGCAATGATGCAAAACGTTTTAAGAACGCTCATGAAAACCGGGCTTACCGCCTGGTTTGCCTGACGGCCCGCGCCCGTGTAGACATCAAAGCGCGGCGTGCGCTGCTCACGGGGAGCAACGGGGGCCTGCGGCGTCTCACGATAGGCGGGCATGGCGTTCATATCATAGGCGAGTGCTGCGCTTGAAGTGTTGTAGCCCATGATATGCCGCCTCCCATCCCGAGTACGTTGGTAGTGTGTTTAAGCTTCGTTTATGGTGCGAGCGGGAGGTCCAATATCGCGCGGTCGCGCCTACAGACGCTGCGCCACGCGGATTTTGGCTGATCTCGCCCGAGGGTTGCGCTCAACCTCATCAGGCTGGGCAACCAAGGGTTTGCGGGTGATGACCTTGAGTATCGGCACGTTGCCGCACACGCACACCGGAATCTCCGGCGGACACGTGCACCCCTGGCTCATCTCCTTAAAGTGGTTCTTTACGATACGGTCCTCGAGCGAGTGATACGAGATGACGCAGATACGTCCGCCCGGGTTGAGCCACCTGGTGGCGGCATCAAGCCCTCGTTCGAGCACATCGAGCTCGTGATTGACCTCGATGCGAATGGCCTGGAAACTTTTCTTGGCCGGGTGTCCGCCATGCCGACGAGCGGCAGCCGGGATACCCGCCTTGATGATCTCGACAAATTGGCCGGTGGTTTCGATCGGTTCTTGCTCGCGGCGGCGCACGATCTCGCGCGCGATCTGCGAGGCGAACTTCTCTTCGCCGTAGACGCGTAGAATCCGGGCGAGGTCGTGTTCGTTATAGGTGTTGATGACCTCAGCTGCGTTTAAGGTGTTATTACCCGGATCCATCCGCATGTCCAATGGGGCGTCCTCGTTATACGAAAAGCCCCTGCCAGGGATATCGAGTTGCGGTGACGAAACGCCCAAATCGAACAGGAAGCCATCGACCCCAGGCACCTCGGCCGAGCAAAGCAGCTCGTCCAAGTCGCCGAAGTTGCCCTTCAGCAGCTGGTGCGGAACGCCGGGAACCTCGCGGTCCAGACGGGCGCCAGCGGCCTCGAGGGCCATGTCGTCCTGATCGACGCCGAGCAAAAGGCCGGTTTCCCCCACCTGCGCGGCCATCTTTACCGAATGGCCGGCACCGCCAAGGGTGCAGTCGCAGACGACGGAGCCGCTCTTTAGCTGCAGCGACTCAAGCACTTCGCCGAGCATGACAGGTTCATGCCGATATTCTTGTGTCAAGATCCCACGCTCCATCCGTTACTCGTGCCTTGCCCTTACGAGAAGAAGAGGTCCAGCAGGGCCTCGTCATCATCGTCCTCATCGGCCGTAGCGCGGTCCCAAACCTCAAGGTGGTCGTAGTTGCCCACAACCGTGACCTCGCGGTCGAGGTTCGCCTGCTTGCGGAGAGACTCAGAAAGACCGATACGACCCGCGCTGTCCACATCCATCGACGTGGTGCGCTTGTTGATCGCCCTCATGAGCTTCTGGTCGTTGATGTCACGCGGGTTAAAACCCTCGTGGCCCTCACGACCCGCGAAGAGTCCTTCGACCCACTTATCGAAGGCCTCGGCAGAGAACACGTACAGAGCATCGACATCCAGGGCTTTAAACACGCGAACGTGCTCTCCAAGCTCCTCGCGAAGGGGTGCAGGCAGGGATAGACGACCTTTTGCATCGAGATTGCGCTCGTATGCACCAGTCATTCCCATGTGCGCCCTCCCCTCGGTTACTCAGATGGCACGTACGCGGGGAACCACCCCGCCTGTCGACGTCAT
>USHA01000051.1 GCA_900554325.1 uncultured Collinsella sp. | reverse complement strand
CTTTGTGGCCGCCACCTACATGCGCGGCTGCAAGTTTGTGCAGATCCCCACAAGTCTGCTCGCCATGGTGGATTCGTCGGTGGGCGGCAAGACCGCCATCGACCTGGCTGCCGGCAAGAACCTGGCCGGCGCCTTTTGGCAGCCAAGCGTGGTTATCGCCGACGTGGGATGCCTGGCGACCCTCACGCCCGAGCAGTTCGCTGACGGCTGCGGCGAGGTCGTCAAGCACGCCGTGATCGCCGACCCGGAGCTCTTCGCCGAGCTGGAGAAGACCCCGCTCACGCTGGAGCTGCTCAACCGCGACGTGGCCCGCGTAGCGCTCATCATCGCCCGCAATATCGACATCAAGCGCGCCGTGGTCGTCGCCGACGAGCGCGAAACCAACCAGCGCAAGCTCCTCAACTTTGGACACAGCGCCGGACACGCCGTCGAGGCCTGCGAGCACTTTGAGCTCGGACACGGCAACTGCGTGTCGATCGGCATGGGCATCATCACGCGCGCCGCGGCCCTGCACGGCGTTTGCGATGCTGCACTGCCCGGCCGTATTGAGGAACTCTGCGCCCGCCATGGCCTCAAGACCCGCTGCGACCTAGATGCCGATGCCGTCTTTGCCGAGGCGCTCCACGACAAGAAGCGCGCGGGCGACACTATCGACCTGGTGATTCCGCACGGCATTGGCCGCTGCAGCATCGACCGCACACCGCTTTCCACTTTCCACGAACTCATTGCCGAGGGCCTCGGCCAGAAGGGAGACGCATCCGCATGCTAGCCCGCATCACCCCGTCCCCGCTCAAGGGCACCGTTCCCGCCATCGCGTCCAAGTCGATGGCGCATCGCCTCATCATCTGCGCTGCGCTCGCCAACGGCGAGACGCACGTCACCTGCAACACCACCTGCGCCGACATCGAGGCCACGGTGCGCTGCCTTACGGCACTGGGTGCTCGCATCGAGACCGTCGAGGACAGCTTCCAGGTCCACCCCACCATGAAGAGTGTTGAATTTGGCCTGCTCAAGGCCCTTGCCGGCGGTACGCTTGACTGCGGTGAAAGCGGATCCACGCTCCGCTTTATGTTACCCGTCGCCTGCGCGCTGGGCGCAGAAGCAACCTTTGTGGGTCAGGGACGCTTGGGCGCCCGCCCGCTCTCCCCGCTCTCGGACGAGATCATCGCCGCCGGCTGCGACCTACAGGGTCTGGGCGGTTTTCCGCTCAAGACGAGCGGACGCATGCGCCCGGGCACCTTTGTGCTTCCGGGCAACGTGAGCTCGCAATATATCTCCGGCCTTCTGCTGGCAGCCCCGCTGCTGGCCCAGCCCTCCTGCGTGCAGGTAACCGGCCTCATTGAGAGCCGTCCCTACATCAACCTGACGATCCAGGCCATGAAGGCCTTCGGCGTCGAGGTCAACGTCGAGCGTATTCCCGCCCGGGACGGCCAGCCCGAGGTCACGAACTTCCGCGTGAGCAGTGGCTCGTATCGCACGCCCGGCAGCGTGGCCGTCGAGGGTGACTGGTCCAACGCTGCCTTTTGGCTGTGCGCCGGCGCCATCGGCTCCGACCCCATCACCGTCGAGGGTGTGTCGCTTAGCTCGGCCCAGGGCGACCGCAACGTGCTTGCCGCGCTTTCGCGCTTTGGCGCCCGCATCGTGCGCTCCACCAACGCCGCCACCGTGCAGTCCGACAAGCTCGCCGGCTTTGAGATGAGCGCCCACGACATTCCCGACCTGGTACCCGTTATCTCGGCCGTGGCCTCGCTGGCTCAGGGCCGCACGTTCATCCGTGACTGTGCGCGCCTGCGCATCAAGGAATCTGACCGTCTGGTCACCACCACCCGCGAGCTCACCGCGCTGGGCGCACAGGTGCGCATCGCCGGTGACGACCTCATCATCAAGGGTGTCGATGCCTTCACCGGCGGCGAGGTCGATTCGCACAACGACCACCGCATCGCCATGATGGCTGCCATCGCTGCGAGCCGCGCCACTGGCGAAGTTGTGATCCACGGCGCCGAGGCCGTCAACAAGTCCTATCCCGATTTCTTTGACCACTACCGCCTGCTGGGCGGCAAGGTCACGCTCGAGGAGGAATAGCATGTCCTCGACCTTTGGCAACGTCTTGCATCTGAGTATCTTTGGCCAGTCGCACTCCCCCGCTATCGGCTGCTCACTCGACGGCATTCCTGCCGGTATTGCCGTTGACCAGGAGCAGCTGCAGGCCTTTTTGGACCGTCGTGCCCCCGGTCGCGACGAGACCGCAACCAAGCGCCACGAGGCCGACGCCGCGCATATCATTGCCGGCGTGGTCGATGGACATACCACCGGCGCGCCCATTGCCGCGATTATCGAGAACACCAACACGCGCTCCAATGATTACTCCGAGCTGCGCTGCAAGCCCCGTCCCGGACATGCGGACTTCCCCGCGCGCGTGAAGTATCACAACATGCACGATGTTGCTGGTGGCGGGCATTTTTCCGGCCGCCTAACGGCACCCTTATGCATCGCCGGCGGCATTGCGCTACAGGCACTCGAGGCCCGCGGCATTCAGGTCATGGCGCACGCCGCGCAGATCGGCGGCATCTCCGACCTGCCGATGGACGATATGGTCTATCGAGAGGCCGACCGCAAGGCGATCCTTACGAACGACCTGCCGTGCATTGACGCCGCCGCAGCCGGCCGCATGCGCGAGGAGATTCTGGCCGCGCGCGATGAACTCGACAGCATCGGCGGCATCGTGGAGTGCGGCATTTACGGGCTTCCCACGGGCATCGGCGACCCCATGTTCGACGGCATCGAGAACCGCATCGCGCAAATCGCGTTTGGCATTCCCGCCGTAAAGGGCGTGGAGTTTGGCATGGGCTTTGCCGTGGCCGTCATGCGCGGCAGCGAGAACAACGATCCGTATCGCATCGATGCCGAGACCGGCGAGATCGAAGTCGAGTCCAATAACGCCGGCGGCATCCTGGGCGGTATTTCGACCGGCGCGCCCGTCATGTGGCGCATGGCCGTAAAGCCGACGCCCTCAATTGGCCGCGAGCAGCAGACCGTAGACATGGACGCCATGGAAAATGCCGAGCTCTCGGTCCACGGCCGTCACGATCCCTGCATCGTCCCCCGAGCCGTCCCCGTAGCCGAGGCAGCCGCGGCGCTCGCCATCTGGGACGCCCTCCTCGAGGACGCCGCCCAGCGCTAACCAGCCCACCCCGGGCAATGATTCACGAAAGGGGTCCCTATGGACCTTGCTGACATCCGCCAGGCCATCGATGGCATCGACACCACGCTCCTCAACAGCTTTATCGAGCGCATGGACATTGCCACCGAAGTCGCCAAGTCAAAAATCGAGATGGGCAAGGCCGTCTTCGACCCCGCCCGCGAGCGCTCCAAGCTCAACAACCTCGCCAGCCGCGCGCCCGAGCGCTACGAGGCGCAGACCATCACCCTGTTCCGTCTCCTCATGAGCATGAGCAAGGCCGAGCAGCAGCGCTACATCAACGAACTCAAGGGCATCACTGTCTCGCAAAAGGCCCACGCCACGGCTGCAGCCTCCGACACGCCCTTCCCTCAAACTGCCACCGTCGCTTGCCAGGGCGTTGAGGGCGCTTGCAGTCAAATAGCCGCGTGCAAGCTCTTCGACGTGCCCGACATCGCGTTTTTCGAGACCTTCGAAGGCGTTATGCGCGCTGTGCGCGACGGCTTCTGCGAGTTTGGCGTGCTGCCCATCGAGAACTCCACCGCCGGCTCGGTCAACGCCGTCTACGACCTGCTCGCCCAGTTCGACTTCCACATCGTGCGCTCGCTTCGCCTCAAGATCGACCACAACTTGCTCGTCAAGCCCGGCACCAAGCTCGCCGACGTGCGCGAGGTCTACAGCCACGGCCAAGCCATTGCCCAGTGCGCCGGCTTTATCGAGAACCACGGCCTGCGCGCCACCAAGTACCCCAACACGGCCATGTCGGCTGAGATGGTCGCCAACTCCGAACGCACCGATGTTGCCGCCATCGCATCGCGCAGCTGTGCCACGCTGTATGGCCTCGAGGTGTTGGAGCCCAATATCCAAGACTCGGACAACAACTACACGCGCTTTGTCGTCATCAGCCGCGAGCCGCGCGTCTACCCCGGCGCTAATCGCACCTCGCTCATGATCACCACGGCCAACGAGCCGGGCGCCCTCTATCGCGTGCTCGAGCGCTTCTACGCACTCAACATCAACCTCATCAAGCTCGAGAGCCGCCCCATCCCCGGCCGCGACTTTGAGTTTATGTTCTACTTTGATCTGGACTGCCCCTTTGGCAGCAAGGCCCTCGACGACCTGCTCGATTCCATCGACGACGTGTGCGAAAGCTTCACCTACTTTGGCAGCTACACGGAGGTGCTCTAGATGACCGATACCGCCGCAACCCGCCCCTACGGAGTGCTGGGCCGCGTGTTGGGCCACAGCTACACCCCAACCATCTACAAAGAGCTCGCTGGGCTCGATTACGTGCGATTTGAGCGCGAGCCCGAGGACCTCGCGGCCTTTATGACGGGCGACGAGTGGGAGGGCACCAACGTGACCATCCCCTACAAGCGCGCCGTCATGGAGTACCTGGACGAGCTGAGCCCGCTCGCCGAGCGCATGGGCAACGTCAACACCATCACGCGCCTGCCCGACGGCCGCCTGCGCGGCGATAACACCGACTACTTCGGTTTTCAGTGCCTGGTCGAGGAGCTGGGCGTAGAGGTTGCCAGTAAGAAGGCCCTCGTGCTCGGCGCCACCGGCGGTGCCGGCACTACGGCCAGCATGGTACTCGACGACCTGGGCGCCATCGTCGTACCCGTGGGTCGCACAAGCGAGGTCAATTACGACAACATAGCGCAGCAATCCGATGCCGCGCTGCTCGTCAACTGCACGCCTGCCGGCATGTTCCCCCACTGCCCCGACGCCCCCTGCACGCTCGAAGGACTCGATGCGCTCGAAGGCGTCATCGACATTGTCTACAACCCCGCCCGCACGGGTCTGATGTTCGAGGCCGAGCGCCGCGGCATCCCCTACATCGGCGGACTGCTGATGCTCGTGGCACAGGCGGCACAGGCCGTCGAGCGCTATACCGGCCAGGTCACCCCGCGCGAGCGCATCCTGGACGTAACGGAGCGCTTGTCACGCCGCGAACAGAACATCGCGCTGATCGGCATGCCGGGCTCGGGCAAGACCCGCGTGGGTGAGCAGATTGCCCTGCTCACGGGGCGAGAGCACATCGACCTGGATCGCGCGCTTGAGGAACGCCTGGGGATGCCCTGCGCCGACTATATCGTCGAGCGCGGCGAGGCGGCCTTCCGCGAGCAGGAAACGGCGGCGCTCTCCGACATCTCCAAGCGCAGCGGCCTGGTGCTTTCCACCGGCGGTGGCGTGGTCACGCGAGACGAGAACTATCCGCTGCTGCACCAGAACAGCAAAATTGTGATGCTCAACCGCAAGCTCGAAGAGCTCGCCCACAAGGGCCGCCCCATCACCGCACGCGACGGCATCGATAAGCTCGCGGAACAACGTATGCCACGCTACCGCGCCTGGGCCGACCACATCATCGACTCACGCGACTGCGCCGCCAATACCGCCCAAGCCCTCCTCGACACCCTCCCACCCGCTCTCTAAAAAAACCACCACAAAGGGGACAGGCACCTTTGTGGTGGTTTCTCGACTGCAAAGGAAGCAACCATGAAAGCACTCGTCATCAACGGCCCCAACCTCAACATGCTCGGCATTCGCGAGCCGGGCATCTATGGCAGCGACAACTACGACCGCTTAGTGCAGATCTGCCAGGAAGCGGGCGCCGCACAGGGCTTCGACGAGGTCGAGGTCTTCCAGTCCAACCACGAGGGCAGCATCATCGACAAGATCCAGGAGGCCTACGGCAAGGTCGACGGCATCGTCATCAACCCGGCTGCCTACACGCATACGAGCGTGGCGATCCTCGACGCCCTCAAGGCCGTTGCCATCCCTGCCGTCGAGGTGCACATCAGCGCCGTAGAGACGCGCGAAGACTTCCGCCAGGTGAGCTATGCACGCCTAGCTTGCTTCGCCACCATCACCGGCGAGGGCCTGCAGGGCTACGCACATGCGCTAGAGCTGTTGAAAGAGCATCTGCTACACTAATCCCTGGGACAAAGACATCAGATATGTTTGTCCCTAAACTAAAGTAACTGTCCAATCGACATACAAAGGAGCATATCCATGTCCCAGTACGATTACCTCGTCGTCGGTGCCGGCCTTTCGGGCGCCGTCTTCGCCAATGCCGCCAAGCGCGCCGGCAAGTCGGTCCTGGTCATCGACCGCCGCGACCACATCGCCGGCAACGTCTACACCGAGGACGTCGAGGGCATCCAAGTCCACCGCTACGGCGCGCACATCTTCCACACCTCCATGAAGGACGTCTGGGGCTACGTCAACCGCTTCGCCGAGTTCAACAACTACGTCAACTCGCCGGTAGCCAACTTCCACGGCAACATGTACAACATGCCCTTCAACATGAACACCTTCGCCAAGATGTGGCCGGGCGTCGTCACGCCGGCAGATGCCAAGGCCAAGATTGCCGAGCAGGTGGCCGCCGAGAACATCGGAGAGCCGACAAACCTCGAGGAGCAGGCGCTGTCGCTCGTCGGCCGCGACATCTTCGAGACGCTCGTGAAGGGCTACACCGAGAAGCAGTGGGGCCGTGATTGCAAGGACCTGCCCGCGAGCATCATCAAGCGCCTCCCCTGCCGCTTCACCTACGACAACAACTACTTCAACGACCGCTACCAGGGCATCCCCATGGGCGGCTACACCAAGATGGTCGCCAACATGCTCGAGGGCGTCGAGGTGCGCTGCGGCGTGGAGTACAAGGAGCTGATCGCCGCCGAGCCCGATATCGCCGCCAAGACGATCTACTGCGGCCCCATCGACGCGTTCTACGACTTTAAGCTGGGCACGCTCGAGTACCGCAGCCTGCGCTTTGAGACCGAGACGCTCGACGAGGCCGACCACCAGGGCGTGGCCGTGGTCAACTACACCGAGCGCGAGGTCCCCTACACGCGCATCATCGAGCACAAGCACTTCGAGTTCGGCACGCAGGACAAGACCGTCATCACGCGCGAGTACCCGGCCGACTGGAAGCCCGGCGACGAGCCCTACTACCCCATCAACGACGCCAAGAACGAGGCCCTGTACAAGCAGTACGAAGAGCTGGCGGCGCAGGAGGGCGACGTGGTCTTCGCCGGTCGCCTGGGCGGCTACAAGTACTACGACATGGACAAGGCCATCGCGGCCGCCTTCGAGCTCGTCCGCAACGAGTTGGGCGTGGAGCCGACTGAGGCGTAGGGAGCTCAACGACTCGAGACCGACAACCAAATTCGCAAGAAGCAATAAGCCCGGTGCAGCGATGCTACACCGGGCTTATTGCTGAGGGAGCACTGCACGCCCATATGCCCAAAAAGCAAAGACCCGGCATTATTACCGGGTCTCTAAACTCATATGGTGCTCCATGGCGGATTCGAACCGTCGACCTTGGGATTAGAAGTCCCCTGCTCTATCCAACTGAGCTAATGGAGCATAAAGCCGGGCGTCCAAGCGGGTACAAGTTCACACGGCCAATAAATTATAACCTACTTGAACTGGTCGTGGTACGCCTTGCAGACCTCGTCCACGGGACCATCCATGCGCAGATCACCCTTCTCGATCCACACAGCACGCTGGCAAATACGCTCAACCTGCTCCATGGAGTGAGAAACGAACAAGACCGTGACGTCGCCACTCTCAATAAAGTGCTGAATACGGCGCTCGCATTTCTGCTGGAAAAAGACATCACCAACAGAAAGCGTCTCATCGACGATGAGAATATCGGGCTCGGTAATCGTAGCGATAGCAAAGGCGATACGCGCGACCATACCCGACGAGAAGTTCTTCAAGGGCATGTCAACGAAGTCTTTAAGCTCGGCGAACTCAATAATCTCGTCAAAACTAGCGTCGATAAACTCCTTGGTATAGCCAAGCAGCGCACCGTTCAGATAGATGTTCTCACGAGCCGTAAGCTCCGGGTCAAAGCCAGCACCAAGCTCAATCAGCGGCGCAATATTGCCGTGAACCTTAACCTCACCTTCGCTGGGCTCCAAAACGCCAGCGATGATCTTGAGCATCGTAGACTTGCCGGAACCGTTAGTACCAACAAGGCCAACGACCTCGCCACGATGCACATCAAATGAAATGTGCTTAAGCGCACGGAATTCCTCAAAGAACAGCTCATGCTTCGCGAGCTTAATAAAATACTCTTTGAGGTTCGTAAGCGACTCGGACGCCATGTTAAAGATCATGGTGACGTCTTTGACCTCAACAGCAAGGGGCTGCTTGCTGTAATCAATAGCAGATTCAGTCATGAGCAGCACTCCTTAGATGTAGAGGATAAACTTGTGCTCGGTCTTGTGAAAGACGGCGTAACCAATAGCAAGAGCAAGAATAGCCCAAACAACACACAGCCCAAAGGTAAGCGCAGAAGGCACGGTATTAAACAGGAAGATATCACGCATAAACTGGAGGTAGTTGTACATGGGATTCACAACCACAAGGACCTGGATCCAATGTGCCATTTTGCTAATGAAGTCGGTTGTCCAGAAAATCGGCGTCAGATACATCCAGGCCGTGATAACAACGGTCCACAGGTGCATAACATCGCGGAAAAAAACCGCCAGCGCAGACAGCATCATGCCCAAGCCCATGCAGAAACACATGAGCAGGAGCAAGCAAACCGGCAGCAGAATTAAATGCCAGGTGGGAAGCACGTGGAACCAAAGCATAACCAAGGCGACGGCAACCAAAGAGAAGGCGAAGTTAACGAGCGAGAACAGCACCTTCTGCACCGGAAAGACCCAACGGTGCACCTTAACCTTCTTAAGCAGAGAGGAAGCCCAAATGATGGACATAAGCGCTTGGTTCGTCGACTCGGACATGACAGAGAACGTCACGTTACCGACGATCAAGTAAAGCGGATACATTTCGGGCGTAATAGAACCATTGCGACCTTGCGCGAAGATTGTCGAAAACACGATCGACATAACAATCATCATCAGCAGCGGGTTAAGCACGGACCATGCCACACCCAGAACACTGCGACGATATTTAATCTTAAAATCTTTGGTGACAAGCTGCTTAAGAATGAACTTGTCCTTTTCAAAATCATTTTTAGCGTGAGAGGCCGGTTTAGCCACCGCTTTCTGACTCTCTACGTTGTCAGCCACGGACCATCTCCTTGTCTCGTAAAACATAACAGTGGAAAGTATAGCCCTCCCACGTTGACGATAACTCACCGCAACAAATCTGGAGAACTAACCCATATCTAATCAAAGGGGCAGACGATAGGTATACTTTCGACCCGTTGATTCATTAAAGGAGGTCCTACATGGACTATTCGAATACCGCCGTCATAATCCCCTGCTACAACGAAGCGCTGACGATTGGCAAAGTTGTCGACGATTTTCATCGAGAGTTACCCGGTGCAACCGTCTTTGTATATGACAACAACTCGTCTGATGGCACTTCGCAAATCGCCAAGCAGCACGGTGCCACGGTGCGCCACGAGCCCAGACAGGGCAAAGGCAACGTGTGCCGCCAAATGTTCCGTGATGTCGACGCCGAATGCTATCTAATGGTTGATGGAGACGACACTTACCCCGCCGAGGCGGCAAAGTCGCTTTGCGAGCCCATCCTTAACGGCGAAGCCGATATGACCGTTGGCGATCGCCTGTCAAACGGCACCTATGCCGAAGAGAACAAGAGGGCCTTCCACGGCTTTGGCAACAATCTTGTTCGCGCCATGATCAAGTGGATTTACGGCTACAGCTTTGACGACGTGATGACCGGCTACCGAGCCATGAGCAGACCCTTCGTCAAGACCTTCCCCGTTTTGAGCGAGGGCTTCCAGATTGAGACCGAGCTCTCCATCCACGCTGTCGATCACCGCTGGCGAATTAAAGACGTGCCGGTGGAGTATCGCAATCGGCCCGCAGGCTCCGAGTCCAAGCTCAACACCGTTAGCGACGGCATCAAGGTCATCGCAATGATTGGAACGCTCTTTAAAGACTATCGTCCGCTCAAGTTCTTTACCCTTATAGCGCTCATCTTCGCCATCATAGGCCTTGCCCTCGGAATTCCAATTGTTGCGGAGTACTTCCAAACCGGCTTAGTCCCCCGCTTCCCCACGGCCATACTTGCGGCCTCATTCATGTTCCTGTGTGGGTTGAGCCTAGCAACGGGACTAATCCTCGACTCGGTTGCGAAGGTCGAAAGAAAACAATGGGAGCTACAAGCCTATAAAACCTATTCAAAATAAGAAGAGGTCCGGACTTAATCCGGACCTCTTCTTATTTCAGACCTAAATACTGTTCCCAGAACTCTCGCGAAGTCATGTACGGCATGGCATCTTTCCACGCCCCCCTGACGCTCTTGCCTTCTTTACGATATCGCGTCATCAGTTCGTGCTCTCGGCGGCGAATACTCTTGAACCGCGCCCGATCCATCGTACGGACCGACCCCTTCTCGCGAGTCGGATCAAGAAATACCAGCGTCTTGCAACGCGTCGAATTGCCTTCAAGCGTACAGCTGCCATTCTTTACTACATAGCCAGGTTTCCCGCACAGCAACGCATCGGGAAGATAATGCTTGTCGTAAGGAATAGATCTCCAATACTTCATAAACTTCGAAGGATGGAATTCCAGATTAACATTAGCGAGCACTTGTTCCGTAACCCCAGCCTTGCGAAGAAGCTCTGGATCCATTTCGGAAACAGGAATCAGCTTTTCGTTTAACTTACCCTTGCCGATCATCGTCGCGGCGCCATCAAGCTTCTGGAGATACTCAGGGCCGCGCAGATAGTCCTCAAAGCCGTCAAGGATAAACTCAGCAGCCTGATAATCCATATCGCGCAAGTTCTGACGTACCCCTCGCTGAATACGAAGGACAAACATCTTCTCATCAGCACAATCATCGAGAGCAATCATGGCAAAGAAGTTCCGGAAGTACTGGTAACAATCTACCGAAGCGCGGAAACGGCCCTCAAAGCTTGCATGCCACACGCAAATACAATTCATGGTCATATAGACAGGCTTATTGCGTATGCCAAACTCAACGTCGTCGCAGCGGATAAAGAAAGGCATGGGAAGGCCGTTCTTTTCGATAGCTTTCACCGGAATACAGCTATACCACCAAGCTCCATAGGCCTGATCAACTTCAACATTTGTGCGTTCATTTTCGAGGATGTCAGCCAGCTTGCCGACATTCAGATCATCTTTTACGCGACGATAAGCACCGGTAGTCGCCACATACGAGACATCCTCAAACTGACGAGTAGGGTCCTCCATTGAGAGCATGGCGCCGTTAATAAAGGCATCCTTATATTTGCCCTTAGCGAGAGAGAGGAGATTGTACGTACGAATCAAACTCTCGGGCATGATAGAGACATCGTCATCCATCAAGATGATATGGGTGAACTGATCAGGAATTTCAGTGGCCGCCATCATTCCGCGCGCAAAACCTCCCGAACCCCCCGTGTTGGGATTCGGGAGCACGGTGACTAGCTCATCGGAAAGTAATGCAGAATCGAGCGTCTGGCCATTGTCGACGACAAACATGTGGAAGTGGTCGCGAATCGGACCGTCCTCTTTGGAGATGCCTGCTTTAACGAGTTCAATATTCGGAAGAATGTACTGCTCATTCTTAAATGTAGTAGTAGAAAGAGCAAGATTGATCTGGTTAATTGAGTCCTCAGGAACATCAGTCAGATAAGAGGCGTTCAAGAGGTCTACGGAATAGCTCTCATCACTCTCAATCCTAAAACCGATCAAGTCGTAGCCGGTTGTATCGATATCGATATCGAGAACGCAAGGATCAACTTTATCGCCATCAAAAGGATAAGATTTAAGCTCGACGGGATTCAGTTCGCAAGATCTCACTCCATGAACGACAACCCGGCCCCTGCCAAATAAAGCCATATGCAAGACGACGCCGCCAACAGACGCATATTGATGCCATTTGCCAGCAGATAAGCCATTCACATACGTCAAAAAGTCAACGTTTCCATTGATATGAAGTGAATGAATGTCGTCATCATACGAAGCATCACCAGAGAGCACGCGATAGTAGAGTTCGGGAAAATCCTTTGCATGCTTTTCAACTTTAAGTACAACATTCGCAAGTTTAAACTGCATTTCAAATACCTTAATCAAAGCCGTTGTAACTACTAATTACATTCGACGACAAACTTTGCCATCGCGGAGCGAACATCAGGATCAGACAAAACATCCTTTGCAAAATGATCATGCCCGCAGATGTCCATAGGCATGTAAGGCCATCCAGGATAACAGGCGTCAGCGACCTTTTCCGCTTTCGCAGGAACCGAAAAAGAGAAACCGCCAAACGGATGCTTTCTTACGGGAAGAATATCGTTGCGATCCCAAATTATTTTTCGCTTAGGGGCATCAAAAACGTTATCGATCGCGTATGCAAAATCGCCATGAGGCTCATCGGTCAACAAACCAAGTGCATGAGCCTTTTCGTTAAACGAATCGAATACGCTCTGGACAAGATCAATCTCCGCAGAAGAAACAACTGTTCTCTGAGCTTCCAAGTCAACATCCCCGCACTGCACGCTAAGACCACTGTCGGGATGAAACATCCAAGGATTATCTTTCCAAAAACTAAACTCATGTTCATTTTTGTCAAAGAAATCCATAAGCTCAATTCTGAGTTGCCTAAGTCGATCGTTCGCGCGCTTGGAATTCTCGGCCGCACGGTCGTAAATCGAAATGTCCACAAAACAAGGTATAAGCGAATTAGTTGAACAAAAGCGAACTTGACGGCACTTTACAAAACAGTCATATACAAGAGTGATTTGATATTCAGGGTCGTCTTTTAAAGCGGCAGTGAGCTTATCCACATCGGACCTAAGCATGCAGATATCAATATCGTCGTCCCAAGGAATAAAACCCGATCGAGACAAGGTGCCAACAAGAGAACCATAAGAAAGCCAGTATTGAATATTATTGGCAGCACAAATCGCGTCTAGCTTACTCATCAACGCCGCGTTTGCCTGCTGCATCAATCGAATATCACCCTCGGCGACGGGCAATGCATCAAAGATTTTGCAACGGAGCTCAAAAGGGGTGAGATCGGGGTACGCACGTCGCGCTAACAATTCAAAGCGAAGCCTCATTTGTTCTGACAGACTTTGTTGGCGTTGCTTGAGCAATTCAATTTCTGGAAATAGCCGAGTATCGAATTTGTAATTGATATTCATATTGATACCGTTATCGGCCTGCTCAATACGGGCGAAAACCTCGTCAAAACGACGGTCCATATCCTCATGCATAGCATGCAACGATCGGGATGAGCCAGGGAGGATCTTTTTAATAGTAGAAAGCAAGGACATGGCTTAACCTTCGCAACAACAAACAATGAACGAAGCACAATTACTCATATAATACAAAAGAATGAGTGGGTCCCACCTTGAAACCCACTCACATGAAGACTACTCCGACGCCTCTTTCAAATACTGTTTCCAGAAATCGATCGAAGTAAAGACATCTCTATACGAAGCGTATTCGGTATAAATCTTATCTTTGTTTCGCTTGAATTCCTTCTCGGCTTTACGAAAACGACTCCAAACCTCTTTGAATCGCTTCTTATCCATATGTCTAATGGCACCCTTTTTATTAGGCATATCTACCACAATAAGCGTGTCAACATCCCTGATTTTACCTGCGGGATAAACCCATCCCGCAGCATCAATAACAGCAACCCTACCGTTACGTTTAGCGGAGTCGTTAACAAAACGGTGGCCATTAATGGTCAGATAATCCTTAAATGCCTGCAGCCTAGACCTGTCGCCCCCAAGGCTCAAATTGCCAAAAGTCAGTTGCGTCAAGTCGACACCCAATTCTTGTGCCTGAGGGATGAGCTGCTCGATGGGAATCAATTGTTCCCTTTCACGATTTGCCGCCATAAAACGGGATTCAGCGACAGGATGAGAAATCCACTCCGGACCTCTCAAAAAATCTTCAAGACCTTTTACGGCAAGAGCAGCTTCATCGTAATTAAATTTCTTCAAGTCGAGCTCAACTTCACGACGAATCTCATAAAGAAAATCAGAGAGAGGCGCAGCGCCAGTTGTCGCCTGACTGATTAGCGTATTTCGGCTTACCTGATAACGCTCCACGGCAGCACTATACTTAAACTTAAAGGAATTATGCCAAACGCAAATACCATTCATGGACATGAACTTGGGTTTGCAACGAAGCGCATACTCAGCATCATCAGAACGAACAAATAAGGGCAAGGGCAACCCCTCACGTTCAATCGTTGCGGTAGGTATAACGCAATACCACCAGCCAGCATACTGTTGGGCAGTGTCCTCATAAAGGCCAGTTGGAGCCTTATATATCTCGGTCTCAACGACATCATGAAGTGAGGTCATATAGCCTGCAGGCTTAAGGGGAGAAAAAGTTCCCTTAGCAGTAAAGAACCCTAAATCCTCGGTACGCAAATTGGGCTCTTCCAAGCTCATCATGGCACCCGATAAAAAGGCCTCAGCATATTCTTCTTTGAGAAGAGAGAGCAGGTTGAAAGTGCGGATAAAACTCTCGGGAAGAACCTCGACATCATCGTCCATCAGGAGAACATGAGTCGCTTTAGGATTCTGCTCAAGTGACTCAATCATCCCCCGAGCAAAACCACCAGACCCGCCGACATTAGGATTTGGATGAACAGTAACACGCGATGAATCCAGGTTTGCACTATTCAGCGAACGGCCATTATCAATAATGTGTACGTGGAAATGATCAGCAATCTCTTCATCAGAATCAATAATGTTCTTTTGTAAAAGAGATACGTTACGGACAATATAGTCTTCTTTTTTAAACGTAGTAGTTGCAAGCGCTAGCTCAACTGGATGAATATCCAGTTCTTCACAATCGCAATAATAATACGCATTCCGAATATTAACAGGGCCTTCAGTACTGATATTAAAAGCGTGCAGAATCTCTCCCTCACAAAGGGAGAGTTCGATTTCAGCCGTACTCCATTCATCGGATCGTTGCAAACTAACCGCAGAGCCATCAATTGTAGAAGGAATCCAAGAATAATTATTTGCATACGTCTGCTGAAGCGTTAAGGCGGAGCCGCAATACTCGATATGAAGATAAAACGCCTTTGCAGTAGTGTATTTTCGCCACTTATAAATGGATAGCGCATTAAAATATGTTGTGAAATCAACATTGGTCGATTTCATGATTTCAATAGCGCCATTCGAAGTTGGAATAACAAGACCCTCCGTTGCCCTATAGCAAAGCAATGGATACTGCAACATCGCATCAGATCCGTTAAAAATCAAATTTGCAAGTTTAAAATGCATTGAAAACCATCCAAAAAATTCCTGGTGCAACTTGGCAAAATGGCATAAATGCCCATGGCATTGTTTGCATTCTCACTGATTTTAAGAATGCAAACAATGTACTAAAGGCATCTAATCAAAATGAAGTTTTAGCTCTTCCTCCCAGTCGGGCATGTGGAACCCGACCGACTCGAGCCTGGACAGGT